>CAJWFD010000066.1 GCA_913031435.1 uncultured Cryomorphaceae bacterium | reverse complement strand
CTAAGACTTTTACATGATCGAAACAAGCAGCGACACGACGCGCTTGATCATTTGTTCCACCATAACAGTTTGGAGGTACTATGATTTTTATATTCTTCCCGGGATGCTGTTCAGATGCATCGTGAATTAGTCCCATCATTATTGCGTACTGAATGGATAAACCACTGGAGCCTATCAGCGCTTTTGTAGCGGTGCCTGTAATGTCCTTAATGCAGTCTAAAACCTGTGCCTTATGAGCCTTAAAAGCAATGCTATCCAACTCCATAGAGGATGTTGTGTTAATCAAACGAAGGGTAGCCAAACAATTTGCCGGCGTCATAGCAATGGTCTCTCTTCGTCGGACATGTTGTATGTCAGCGATATATCGTTCATTCTGCGCTCCATGAACGGATAAAACGCTTCCGGTATCAGGGTGCGTTGTGATGAAAAAATCTATGTTAGGCGAAAGCTCCAACGTACAAGGATCTTCTTGCTGCGTAATGAAAATGGTACTTCCGTTAAATTCGGGAATATCGCCAATATGGTTAACCTGCTTTAAATCAAAACGATATCCATATATATCCTTTAGTATATGGAGGTCTAAAGCTTCTGGCCATTGACCGGAGTAGGTGATTAGCGTATCCGTACCTTCCAGTAAATTTGCTCTTAAAATCGCTAAAACAGGAATAGTTTTAGAAGAAAAGCTGATGACGTTGTTTGGATCAAGACCGTTTACGCGTGCAATCACCCATTCTAGAATACAGGAAAGTGGATGACCTAATCTAATATAATCAAAGGCCGTAGGTAATTCGTTTAGCGCTGAGGTCTCAGAATTTAGACCTCTAAACAAGTGCTCAAACTGAGTTAGGAATTGAACCTTGGCTAACTTCTCATCATAAATATCTAGTCGATGGGTAGTAAGATTCAGCCAGTCACTGGGCATGTTTTCCAGGACTTTACTGATATAATTAAGCACGCTATGTTCTTTCATAATCAAGGTTTGTACAGTAATCGAAAATGGACATTAATTGAATGTCATTAAAGAGTAGGCTAACGCACTTCTTTTACCTGGCTAAACTTTATACCGAGGCTTTGTTCGTACGTGTGCAGAGTTCTGTACTCATAGGAGTTCACAAAACACATAGAGACACCTTCTTTACCTGCGCGTGCCGTTCTACCGCTACGATGCGTGTAGTATTCATCACTTTCAGGCAGTTGGTAATGGGCAACGAAGCTAAGATCAGAGATGTCAATACCGCGTGCAGCAACATCTGTAGCTACAAGAACGCGCAAGGTTTCGTTTTTAAAGGCGCGCATCACTTTATCACGTTCTTTTTGAAGTAGATCACCATGAATGGCATCTGTTGCAATATTTTTCGCGATCAATTGAAGGGAAAGTCGTTTCGCCGCTGCCTTTGTTTTACAAAAGATTACACCTCTATTTTCTTGCTCTGATTTTAAAAATTGCTGCAAGGCATACAATTTATCTGAGTCTTCACAGATGACGTATTGATGTGAAATTTTATGATTAACGATATCGCCATGTTTTACTTCAATACGCACAGCATCTTCTGCCAAGTGTTCCGAAATAATTTCTTGAATTCCATGAGGTATGGTCGCTGAGAAAAGCCACTTATTTTCAACCGCAGGAAGAAAGCTCAAAATCTCGTCTAATTCCTTTTTAAAGCCCATACTCAGCATTTCGTCGGCTTCATCCAACACTACGGTTTTAACAGCACTCAAGTCGACTGCCTTCCGCTCAACTAAATCAATCAATCGGCCAGGTGTAGCCACGACGATGTGTGTGGTACGTCTCAAGGCAACGATTTGACGTTCAATGTGTTCTCCTCCATAAACTGATTCCGCAAATATCTTATCAGAATACTTCGTGAACTTGAAGAGTTGTTTGGCAACTTGCTGTGCCAATTCTCTAGTTGGACAAAGAATGAGGCCTTGTACGGCGGTCATCTTATGATCTATTTGCTCCAATAATGGCAATCCAAACGCAGCAGTCTTCCCTGTTCCTGTTTGAGCTTGAGCCACGACATCTGTTGCGCCAGCTAATAATACAGGAATGACTTCAG
>CAJWFD010000065.1 GCA_913031435.1 uncultured Cryomorphaceae bacterium | reverse complement strand
AAGCACCTTATATCGTTTGGAGAATCCTACGGGAAACATAGATTCAAATACAGTTAAATTTTGGAGTAAACACCCTTTAGTACTGGAAAGTTGTGCTATTTCTTTAGGTGATAATATAAAAGGATACCCTCTTGTAGGAGCTGATCATAATTACTACAGTTGGGTTGGGATTAATGTTATTGAAGGTAAACTTCCTCAAAGCCCTTTTGAAATTGCGGTTCCCACGAAGATTGCTCTATTACTTGGTATTGAGCTAGGTGACGAGTTCTATACTTCTCACGGCAGCGATAACAGAGGGGAGAAACATGAACACCATAAGTTGACAGTATCAGCATTTATAGAAGGCCAAAGACCTACTGATAACGAAGCTTTTTTTACAACAGCCGAAGCTTATTCGTTGATGCACGACGGCTTGAATAATGGCAGTATCACGTCATTGATGTTGAAGTTAAAGTCTAAATCCGCGCTGCTAATGCTTCCTAGACTGCTAGATAATCGCCCGGATGAACAAGGTGCTTTTCCTGTTTTTATTTTTGCACAATTACAAAAACAATGGGAGCCTACATTACGTAAAATCCGTGATTGGGGACAAATTGTGCCGATCGGAATTGGAATAGTATTCGTATCCTTTGCTTATTTCCTAGGTGGTACGCAGCGAGAAGCGTTGGCATTCTTGCACGTTCAAAAGACCCCATTACAAATAAAATTTTTCGCGGTTTATGGTCTGATTATTTTAAGTGGATTATTTGGCATTCTATGCACCTACCTACTCCTGGAGATATACGTAAGTGAAAGTGGTATGAGATCTACCTGGTTATGGTCATTAGCCCCTATCGGAGCATCTGCCGTACTGTACATTACTCAACTGATTAAACGATGAAAAGATTACTGTTAATACTACTCCTATCTGTGCCGAGTCTTGTCAATGGCCAACAAGTTCTCCCATGGGAATTGCTAGCGGTTCCTTATGCTACGACACCCGATGGCTTATATGAGCCACAATTTCCGGCATGGTTGGACAAGTATAAAAACCAAGAAGTTATTCTTCAAGGATACCTTGTTCCTGTGGATGTAGAGGGAAATCAATATGCTTTGAGTCGATATGCTTTTTCTTCTTGTTTCTTTTGTGGGAACGCAGCGCCCAATACGGTAGTGGAACTGGTCTTTAGTGAACGTCCGGACGCCTTAATCACAGATCAATTTGTAGTAGTTAAAGGAATTATCGTTTTTAATGAAAAGGACCCTTACCGGTTGTTCTTCATTTTACAACAAACCTCGTTTCACGGATGAGAACAGTAGTCATAATATTCCTGTGTGTATTTTGGACTACGAGTCATGGTCAGCAGAGGTTAAAATGGAGTACTTTCGAAAGGCTTGAGTTCACAGAGGTATATAATGAAGATCAAGCGGCATGGCTACAACAACCTATTTGGAGTGAATCCCTTTTAGAGTGGGATGGGGCTGCGGTTAAGATTACAGGTTATGTAATTGCACTGGACGTAGTTAGCAAAGAATATGCATTAAGTGCGTTCCCATTTGCAAGCTGTTTCTTTTGTGGTGCAGCTGGTCCAGAAAGTGTGTTAGAGCTTGTTTTCAAGAAGTCTCAAGAATTTCTCACGGATGATGTTGTAACCTTCAGTGGTACTCTAAAACTTAACACGGACCCGCTCTCGTTCCCACTAACCTTAATGGACGCTGTCCCATTAGAATGATTAAGAAAGTAATTACATTTCTAGCGCTAGTTCTTGGATTGCTACTAATCTTATTTAAAATTGGACCTACCTCTAAGGCTCCATTATATACCGATCAACTCCTAAGTTTTTCAACGCCACTCTGTGAATTACAGGATAGCATTTTCGTCTCTGAACTTGGAATGAATGCCAAGCCCTGTGCTTATGGAGAGATCAAGTGGGCAGATACGGTTAGGAAAACGGATGTTGTACTTCTTTACCTCCATGGATTTAGTGCCACTCAACATGAAGGAGATCCTTTGCGATTTTCTTTAGCAAAACGTTTTAAAATGAATGCTTTCTATCCCAGAATGGCAGGTCACGGCTTGATTGAGCCAGATTCTCTACGTATGCTAACGTTTTCGGCTGAGGGGGCATGGTTAAAAGCGCAAAGAGACTTTTCGCTTGCATTGTCACTAGGTACAAAGGTGTTTTTAATGTCTTGTAGCACAGGTAGTCCGCTGGCATTACGATTGGCAGCAACTTATCCGGATAAGGTGATTGGATTGATTAATTATAGTCCAAACATGGGACTCCCCGACCCTATGACCAGTCTCATTAATGGTCCTTGGGGATTAGAGATTTTAAAAACTCTGAAAGGCACTCCATATCGAATTGTTGACTTTCGTGAAGATGGTATTACGGAGCCGTGTAAAACACTTGCTTACAGCTGGGAGTCGGTGATTCAAATGCAAGAAGTTGTGGAATCATTTATTAGTGACGAGACACTTGGTAAGGTCTATGCTCCAGTGATGAATATGGTCTGGTATGAGTCGGAGGAGC
>CAJWFD010000064.1 GCA_913031435.1 uncultured Cryomorphaceae bacterium | reverse complement strand
GATACAAAAACATTTTTAGCCAGGTTTTGCGTTTGAATGAAGACCTGAAAATGATCTTGACGTTCCTTAACCTCATACGAGATTTGAGGCTTTGGTAAATCTAAATCCTTGTAAGGAGCTAGATAGAATAGATTTTCTGAAATCACTTTTCCATCCTCTTGTGAGGTAAGTTGGGCCTGTAAAAGCATGTTCTGGCCATCAGGATGATCTAACAATTTATCTTTAGATATCGTAAAGTATTGCTTGGAGCAATTGGCTTTTACCACCAGTTGTTTTTCCCATCGCTCCACCACATTTCCGTGAAAATCCATCAAATGAACGTTCAAATCACTTGGCAGGTCTTGTAAAGTGTCTGATATGATGTAGAAATTGATGTTGTCGTTATTGTTTTCTGTACTGATTAACAGATTTTGAAACGATTGTTTTGCCGCATATTGCGATGCCTTCCAGGTACCATAGTAATCGATACTGGACCAGGATGCTACGGGCCAACAGTCGTTAATTTGCCAGTAAAGACTGCCCATACATCGGTCTCTGTTTCGTCTATGGGCTTCAATGCCTATAGTAATACCATGTGCCTGTAATAATTGGCTCACGTAAAGGAAGCTTTCAAAATCCTTTGGCTTACGGTAATCCCTCAGCATATATTCTTCTATAGTTTCATTGCCTATACTGGATCTTTGATGTGATTTCATTACCTCAGAATAAATGTCATATTCCTCTGGAAGGGCATATTTCTCCACGGTAGATAGTGCCGGGAATGATTGAAAACCATACTCCGACATAAAGCGTGGTATCTCTGTGTTGTAATTTTCAAAAGGCTCTTTACCCCACCAAACCATCCAATAATGGGCATCGCCTTTGTCCATAGACTCATCTTTACCAAAATCACTACCCGGTGAAGATGGCCAGTAAGCGCGGGACGGATCATAGGTAGCAATCACTTCAGGCAATAGGGTATGGAAGAGATCATCATAGGCTTTCGATAGAATATCTACGACTTCCTCGGACTGTTTCTCTGCTACATCAGGCTTCCATCCCCAGTTTTCCCAGGCTTGTATTATTTCGTTATTTCCACACCACAGGGCAATGGAACTGTGATTTCTCAGCCTTTTTACATTTTGTATGGCCTCTTGTTTCACATTCTCAAGAAAAGCATCATCTCCAGGATACATCGCACAGGCAAACATGAAATCCTGCCAAACTAAGAGTCCTTTTTCATCGCATAACTGGTAAAACTCATCACTTTCATAGACTCCGCCCCCCCAAACGCGAAGCATATTCATGTTAGCCTCTTGCGCAGAGGATAAAACATGCTCGTAATGCTCCGTTTTTGCACGGGTCAAGAAGACGTCTTGTGGGATATAGTTTGCCCCTTTCATAAAGACGGGATGTCCATTTACCTTAAAATAGAAAGACACCCCCATGCTGTCTGGCTCTCGAACTAATTCTACGGTACGCAGACCAATGTGATGGTTTTTGCGGTCTACATAACCGTCGGAGGTCAACCGGGCTTCAACTTTATATAAAATTTGATCCCCCATTCCGTTTGGCCACCAGCGCTTAGGATTTTCGATTTCAAAGGGTATCTCAAGGTTATTTAGTCCATCTATAAGTGGTGCATTGACTGTTTTTACTAGCGTATCATTAATGTACAATGCTACTTTAGCCGTTGGCTTATGAAACGAGGCGTCCACTTCCATAAATGCAGTCAAGTATGCTTTTTGGCCAATGCTGTCTTGCTGAATAAATAAATCGTCAATCCTATGATGGTCCCAACTGCGAAGTTTAATAGGCTTCCAGATACCGGAAGTGACAAGCCGAGGCCCCCAATCCCACCCAAAATGGTAGCCCGCTTTACGGGTAAAGACACTTACTCTTTTTTCCTGCTCCACTTTTCCAATGGCGGATAAATCGTTACCAGACACCGGTATGACAAAACCATTAGTATCATATTTTTCAATGCCTATTTTGATGGGAGAATCAAATACTATGTGTAGTGTATTAACGCCGAGTGTTAGGATGTGCTTGACCTCTACAGCGTAGTTTCGAAACATATTATCTGTTTGAAGTATCAGTGTGTCGTTTAAGTAAACGCTGCTGTAGGTGTCCAAACCTAAAAAGTCAAGTGCGATATGTTGTTTAGATAGGTCTTTTTCGTTGAGACTAAAAGATGTTTTGTATTCCCAATCTAACTTGTCAATCCACTGTAAGCCGTGTTCATTAAGCCGATAATAGGGATCCTCTATTTTTCCGTTAGCAAGCAAATCAGTATGCACCGTACCAGGAACAGAAGCCTCCGCCCAATCTGAACTAGTGCTGCTTTTAAAAAGCCAATTAGAGTCCAATTCGATTTCTGAAACAGCATCGTCAATACTACAACTCCATAACGAAGTCAAGATCAATAGTCCGTGCAGGAGTGATTGGCGAATACGCTTAATCACAGTTGGGTAAGTCTGTTCCATTGGGGTCTATTTCGATAGCTCCATTCAGATCATTTTCACAAGGCGACAAACGCAAAACGCAGCTGAATAAAAGTAGTGTAAAGG
>CAJWFD010000063.1 GCA_913031435.1 uncultured Cryomorphaceae bacterium | reverse complement strand
TAAGACCTATGGCAATTGAAATAGAACGTAAATTTTTAGTGACTAATGAGGATTGGACCGCGCAGGTACTTGACCAATTTATTCTGAAACAAGGATATTTGAGCACCACGCCGGAACGCACCGTTCGTGTGCGCCTGAAAGGAAACAAAGGTATATTGACCATCAAAGGAAAAACAGAGGGCATACAACGTTTAGAGTTTGAATATGATATTCCCGGAGAAGAAGCTGAGTCTCTAATGAGTCTCGTCTTAGATCCACCTATTGAAAAAACTCGGTATTTGGTTCCACATCAGGGCCATACATGGGAGGTCGATGTGTTTGAAGGTGTTAACAAAGGATTGGTCTTAGCAGAGATAGAATTGGACCATGAGTATGAACATTTTTCACTGCCATCTTGGGCTGGTAAAGAGGTTTCTGCGGACCACCGTTACTACAACTCGTACTTATCGAAAGTACCTTACACTACATGGGGGAACTTAAAGTAGTTCAAATGAGAATTTCTGTTTGCTAACGGCAAAGCAACTACTTTTGCGACATGGGGAAAGATAAATTGCGGAAATTTCAAGAAATAGGACAACTCAACAATGTTCTTGAACCTTCAACTGAAGAAGCTAGGAAAGGATATGAGCTCAAAGGCTCATGGTCTAAAAAGCAGTTCTCTAACGAAAACGGCATTGTACTAGAGCTGGGTTGTGGCAAGGGAGAATATACAGTAGAGTTAGCCCAAAGGGCTCCCCGCTTCAACCATATTGGTGTAGATATCAAAGGAGCTCGCATCTGGCGTGGCGCAAAGACAGCTGCGGAAAACGGTATTGATAATGTAGCTTTCTTAAGAACTAGAATTGACTGGATTGACCAGTGTTTCGGAGAAAATGAAGTAGATGAAATCTGGATCACATTCCCTGATCCGCAGATCAAATATAACCGAGCGAAACATCGCTTGACCCATCCTGAATATTTATTGAAATACGCAAAATTTCTTAAGCCCGGTGGCACCATCAATTTAAAGTGCGACAGTGAATTTCTTCACGGATATACCCACGGTATCGTTCAATTGTTAGGACTAGAAGTAGAAGAATGCTATCACGATATTTATCAGCAAATTCTTCCAAACGAAGGAATACTCTTTGATGTAATCACCCACTACGAAAGTATATGGCTTGAACAAGGAAAGGCAATCACTTACCTGCGCTTCAAACTCGATGGTATAGAAGAGTCTATGGCCCATTGGGGGAAACGCGACTGATCATGGCAGGTGACTTTTTTCTTAAAGTATTCCGCGTAGTTCGTCTAATCCCTGAGGGTCGTGTTACCACCTACGGACATATTGCAAGATTTTTAGGCACCGGCCGAAGTGCCCGCGTCGTAGGTTATGCCATGAATGCGTCACATAACGACAGGACTGTGCCAGCGCATCGTGTGGTGAATCGTGTAGGGTTACTGACAGGTAAACATTTTTTTGATGGTACTACTCTTATGCGAGATCTTCTAGAGAGTGAGGGTATTGTGGTAGTAGAGGACAAAATCCAAGAATTTTCTTCTAAGGTTTGGGATCCACTGGAGCATTTAAACCAAGACGATTTTTTCGAATCAAGTCCTCAATAAATTTCTAACCGATCTGACTGATAGAATCCAAGTTGGCTTGTAAGCGAAGTAAATACTGACTGGCATGCAAGCCATCCATAAGTGCATGATCGACTTCCAGCTGAAAGGGCAATAACTTAGAGCTGCCGCTTTCATACATCTTCCCTATTACAATTCTCGGAATACTGTGCGCTCCTGCTTTTTTAGCATGCTTAAATCCTGAAAAAGAAACCCATGGCAAGGTTGTGCCATAAATAATATCATCTTGATGGTGGCGAGAGTCCATGACTGCGCCGGCTGCACTCTCTTGAGTAAACGGTTTAGATTGGGCGTCAAACTCTTCAGCATTCAGTCCATCTTTCCAAGGGTAATATGCAAAGGTGAAACCCTCCGTACCAGTCTTTAGTACTGAGCAGCCAATGTTTACCTGGTCTAATTGAACTACACTATTTCCGCGCCTACGAAACTTCATCGGAGCATATGAGTTGGCTGTTTTCACCACTGTATAAAGCAGTGAATGGTGAATTCCTAATCCATGGGACTTACAATACGCCCAAAATAAGGTCACATCAAGCTCTACCTGAAGGCCAAAAAAAGGGTCTTCGAACTCCTTGAACAACTCGTAGGACTCACGCCTGTCCCAATTCGGGATATCAATCTCTGTAACCATGGCACGAAGATAATACCAAACATCAGTTATTAATTGGTTGTACACATTGACAGGCGTACATTTCCAAGTATGAATCATGAGCTCCTTAGAGATTTAGCCTTAAGCCTACCTAGTGTTACAGAAAGCCTGCCTTTTGGCGAGCATAGCCTGGTGTTTAAAGTACATGGAAAACTCTTTGCGATATTAAGTCTAGACAGCTACCCACCGAGGGTTAACTTGAAAAACGATCCGGACCTCAATATTGAACTTCGTGAGCATCACCCGTATATTGTCCCCGGATACCACATGAACAAGCAGCATTGGAACACAGTTATTGCTGAAGAATATGCCGATTGGGAGC
>CAJWFD010000062.1 GCA_913031435.1 uncultured Cryomorphaceae bacterium | reverse complement strand
TTTTGTTGAGTAATACAATGAGTCCAACACAAGTCATTATAAATGTAGAGGTACCAAAATGACTAAACCCCTTATCTAATAGAACGTGGTGCATGTGTCGTCTATCCGCATTAAAAGGAGAGAGGCCCATACTCAATCTAATAATAAAGACGCGTAAGGTGTCTGCGATGGGGTAACCTAAAACAAGAATTCCCACAACAACAGGGTTAAGATTCAAAGTAGCAGCATGACCATTTCCGCTGTTTAGAAACTCCATGACCATCGTGGCTAAAATAAATCCAAGGCCTAATGAACCTGCATCACCTAGGAAAATCTTCTTTTTACCAGAGAAATTGAATCCCATAAATATGATCAGGCCTATTCCTATGAAAGCAAATGTAAAGAGATGCTCCGCACCTCCCATTAGTGTGCTAAAGAGATACATACTTAATAAAGAGGTTCCAGCAGCTAAGCCATCTACGCCATCAATCAAGTTAACGGCGTTAATGAGATAGACCACCGTGATCACACTTAAAGAGATACCCAACCAAGAAGGAATAGCGCCAACCCCAAACAAGCCATAGAGATCATCTACATAATTTCCAGAGGAAATCACATAATAGGTGGCTACACCGAACTGAACTAAGAACTTAAGTTTTGAGCTCAGGTCTAATCTGTCATCCAAGGTGCCTAGAAGGACGATGCAAAACAATCCAACCCAATACGGCGCGTTTGTCTGAACAAATTCAAGTCTAGCAATCACCAGCCCAAGGCCCAGAAGTAGATAAGGTATAAAAATTGAGATGCCTCCAACTCTAGGCACAATGGCGCTGTGTGAGGAGCGTTCATTGGGCTGATCTACAAGACCAAAGCGGTAGCCATAGTCTATAAGCAGCCTTGCTAGCAGTAATACAACTGCTACAAAGGGAGGCACTAAGGGATAAAGTGCTGAGCTCATGGTTCGGAAAGGTTGTTAGTTTGGTAAAACTAAGGTAGGGAATTATGGTGAAACGTAGTGTCCATAGTAAGAAGTAGGGTAATGGAATTAAAAAGTTAACTATAAGGATTCAAAGACTTATTGAACAGATGATACTATTTCTAAGAAGGCAGAAGTATATTTGTATTGACCAAAACAACCTTATTCATGACTACACTTTTCACTCAAATAGCCGCTAAGTTGGCTGCTCAAAACCTCACTGTGGTATCCTCTGATTTCTCCAGACCATGGGGTGGATTCTTTGTTATAGATGAAAATCAAGCACAAGAATTCGCGAACTTATATTTTGATGGTCTTGACGTTAGTGGTTTAAGAGTTGCAGGCAAACTCAGTCCTAAAATATTACTGGTTAAGCCAGAGGCAAGGCTTTCCTGGCAGTACCACCATAGACGCAAGGAGACTTGGCGCGTTGTAGAAGGTCCGGTGGGAATTGCCCGTAGCCTGACAGATGAGCAGGGCCCGGTCAAAACATTTGACACGGGGAATAAAGTGGTGATGGAAATGGGGGAACGCCACCGTCTAGTAGGCCTTGAGAACTGGGGTGTTGTTGCAGAGTTTTGGCAACATACGGATCCAAACCACCCGTCAGATGAAGAGGATATCGTGAGGGTTCAGGATGATTATAAGAGAGCGTAGCCGCTTCTTGGCATGAGACCGCTAATTATGCGGCCTCATTACAAAACGGGATCTAAACGTTTTTAAGCAACCAGCTGCTGCTCTGAATTTTATCACCCAGGCCATCTATAAGCACAACACCTAGTTCATCGCAAATAGCGCGTTCAGGAATGGTGTCGTTATTTTGGTCTCCACCGTTAGCAAACCCAATCTGGTAGTCCTTGCTGAACGTTTCGTGAACGCTTTTAATAGTAGCACATACGGTACGGTCCTGATCTATGCTGATTACGGCATGGTCTACTGCTTTGATGTTTTGTACGATAATCAGCCGCTCATCTTCCTTTTGGAACTCTTTAGAGCCTTTTAGCGCGCGCTGATGGTCACTATTTACAGTTCTTATTCCTTGTATATCCAAAATGTGCAATTCTCCAAGACATGTTTTCTTTTACTAAATAAAAAAGGTCAACCCCACAATGAGAAAAGGCCCCATTTAAGTAAAAGTCATAAGGCGCCCATACAGTGGCAATGTTCCCATCTGTTATTATTTTGGCATCCCAATAACGTTCTCTAAATTGCTCTTTATTATTTGGATTCATCCGCATTGCTATTGATTGATCATTGTCAATTACAGAAGTTATTACTGAATTATCATTTTCGATATTAGTTACAATTCTATTAATTCCTTTATACAGTATTTCATTAAATATTTCTTTATCCTTTGTATTTACGGCAAGCATAAACCTATCAACAATTCTTAGAATTTCCTTTTCGTCATTTCCAGAAGCAAACTCTCCAAATGGTTCCTTAAAATAGTTTTCTGGAGAATTTATGGACAAGGATTGTGAAAGAAGTAAACTACTTTTCATTAATAATACGACGAGGATAAGTCTTTTCATTAGCTAGATTTTTTTAGCAATTAGGAGTTGAATACTACAGCATGTTCCCTTTTTGACTAAAGATATTGTCAATTTTTGTGTTAAAACTTGATAATACGTTTTATGGTGGTTTGGGGAAAGAATGGAATTAAAAATGTTAAGATAATATTACAACCGCTTATCACTGCAATTTTTAGGCAAGACACCTTTTAGATCATACACTACCCGGTGTTCAGAGGTTTGAATA
>CAJWFD010000061.1 GCA_913031435.1 uncultured Cryomorphaceae bacterium | reverse complement strand
GAAGGGAGTTTTTTATACGAAGACGTTGCTGAAGCGATGACTTGAACGATTAAATATAAGAAAGTCATTAGGCCTAAAGCGCCACTTTCAGCAAGTGGACTAAAGTACTCACTGTGTGCATTACCCCTGTTGCCAGCATTTGTTGAAATGATGGTTTTTTCCGACGGTTTTTGATAAGGTGCATATAGAAACATATAGGTACCTGGTCCATATCCCACAATAGGTCGAGCTTGGAACATTCTAAGTGCACACTTCCAGCGATTGATTCTCTCTAGGTTTGAGGCATCGGTACTGACATTTGTTACAGATGCGACGTGCTCATTAAAGTCATCAGAAGAATCTGTGGTGTTCTTTTCAAATTTTGAATTGATTACTGAGAAATTGAAAGCTGCAATAAGCAATACTATTCCCACGAGAGACCAAACCGTAGTTTTAGACATTTTCAGCACATAAGCAACATACACCAGTCCAGCTCCTATAATAGAAAGCCATGCGGCTCGGGTATAGCTCAAGACTACTGCTGCTGTTAAAAGAAGGAGCAAGAATGAAGCTATTGCATTAAACCCCCATGAGGATTTTCTAAAAGTCAGGTAGAGTGCTGCAGGATAAAACATAGCCAACACAGCGCCATAAGAAGTGTGTTCCTTAAACAGTGGGAACATAACCCAAGTCGATGTCTTTTTTGTGAATCCATACTGACTGTGGATGATCATGGTGTAAGTGCAGGCAATAATTAACGGGACGAGGAAGAGCCAAAGGAACCGCACCTTGTTTTTCTCATCCTTTAAAAACAGATGTCCGAGAACAAAATAATAAGGAACAATAAACCAAACCCGAGTAATCCATTGTTTTACTGATACCATGGGAAGTTCGGAGGTAATTACCGTCAAGAACATCCATATTAAGTACAGATATATAGCAATACTAATAGGATGTCTGATTAAACGCTTGTCATATTCTTTAAAGAACATCATTTTGACTAGTGTCAACGCGGTGATCAACACCAACATGGGCTCAGTAGGTATCGACAATCCCGCGCCACCAGTAAGGTCCGTAAGACTGACTGACACCGGAGTAGCAATCACGACAAACCACATGGCCCAATCTATCCTATATAAGGTTACCCAAACAGCGAGAAGCCCAACTGGAATGAACAAGGCTTCCCACCATTCCATCGCTACAATAACCGCAATAACAGGGAGTATAGCTATGGCTATTGCGATCGTTACACGATTAGATATAGTGCCTTTGAAGTTCAAGCCTAGGACTTAGTGCGTAATTCGACTACAGTTACGCGGAGTAATAGAACAAAAGTAACTAAGACAAGCACCACAAAACCTACTGCGAGAATTAACACACTGCGTTTTGGGTAGGTTTTTCGCTCAGCAGCGAAGGCATCATCCACCTTAAATGTTGCTGGCAACATTTGGTTTACATCCACTTTCGCTTGATCAAACTTAGTCCTCAATTTTACCTCTTCGTCTTTTAACAGTTTCAGCTCATCACGAATAGACACATAACGGCCTCCATATTTAGCTAACGTATCTAATCTGCGCTCTAGTTGTTTGATGAAAGATGATTGCGCCCCTTGAGCAAGTGCGATGGCATACTGCTCGTTAAATACCGCACTTTGACTTTCATAGTCATGTACCCCTTTATAACGTAATAAGGTGATCTCCTCCTCCATGGTTTGTATTTCCGATTGAAGATTGAGGTATTCGCTTTTTACAATTTCAAGACCCATTTGTGCACGATTCTTTTGGACCCTCTTTTTGACCTGATTTACCAGATATGATATATAATTGGCCATATCAGCTGCTTGCTGAGGATCCGTATCAAGCACATTGATTTCTACCGACATGAATTGCGTACGAGCAAATTCAATTTTAGAAGTATACTCCTTAAAAAGTTTTGTGCGCCTGTATTTTGTGTCTTCACCAATCTCATAATGATTCATGAGATCGAATTTCTTAATCACAGAATCGCGAATCTCTCCGGAATTTAATATTTGGAGAAGCTGCTCTGCCTGCTGTTCATCACCAAACTCCAGAATATCCTCATCACCGTAGCCGTTCGATTGCGGCAACAGTGCTTTCGAGACTGAGTTTGTAGTTGACGGAAAGAGAATAACCTGCGCCTCAAATAATGGCTTAATAAACGTTGGGCCGCTAAAGAGTACCGCAACAACCATAGACAAGAACGGAATGACGACTAGAGTTTTCCAATTCTTGTAGAAAAACGCAATTAAATTTGAACTGCTATATTCCATATTCTGTTTATTTCCAGTGTTTTAATGATGAATTCAAGGCTTTTTCTAACGCTTGGTTAGCTGATGCAAAGTAATGAACTAAAAACGTGCGCGACGCATCGTCCATAGATTCAGGTTTTTTTAAAATCAATGGCTTCACCCGTTTTTTAAGAATGGGTGGCAATACTGTGGCAATAAAACTTGAGAGTGAGCCCAGTAATAATGCAGATACCAGCCTTGATCTGGGTACCTCCGCTGTATTTGCCTCGCTGACTTCTGTTAATGTTTTTGCAGAGATGTCTAAAAATTCACAGACTCGATCCATGGTGTTTTGCGGTTCAGACAACAAATCGTCATGAAACAACACAAGGATTTGCTCTTTTGGAAATAGAGCCGTCCAACGTTGCAGCTGCTGGTGGTAATCACCTAATTCCAAATAGCACTCATCTATACCCCAAATCGCCCGGTCCAAAATAGACTCGTCTTGAATAGCTTTAAAAAACGTCCGCTTCTCCTTGCCGTACTTACGGGCCATGTTGTAGTGGCTGTAGGCACGAGTCACTGGATTTCTCAACGTTACTATGATTCGTGCTGCAGGGTTGTAACGGAACACTTCTTTAGCAGCCGTTTCACTGTATAAGTAGGCCGTGGACGCATCAAGAACATGAGAAGCAGACCCACTAGATAACGCTTCTTTTAAAAGAAGCGTGTAGTTATTAGGGCTAGAAACAAAACCTATGTGTCTTTTTGACAATTTGGACTTTGAAAAATACGTGCCTTCATTCCAATCCAACATACGCTCATAGCTTGGCGTAA
>CAJWFD010000060.1 GCA_913031435.1 uncultured Cryomorphaceae bacterium | reverse complement strand
CTAAGTACGTTTGATATGCAGATCGGAATGGCGATCGGAATGTTTGCTGTTTTTGGGATTGTACGCTACAGAACGGAGCCTTTGCGCCCCCAAGAAATGACCTACCTATTTTCTGCGATAGGGATAGCAGTGATTAACGCGTTGTCTGCGGACAGCATGGGGTGGCTACAGTTGTGCCTTATTAACCTCACTATTCTTGTTTTCGTTTATGTCTTAGAGAGATTCCTGATCACAGCCCAGCCGGTAAGCAGCACGATCAAAAAGCTTGCGGTTGTTTTGGATGTCTCCGATCTTTCTAAATCTACGATTGAGGAGAAAATCTCGAAAATGGAAGACAGCCTGGGCGTAGTGGTGGTGCGTCATCAACTATCTAAAATTGATTACGCAGCCGGCACAGCTCAGTTAACCGTGTTTTATGAAGTTTAAAATTTTCGTAATTTTTTGTTCGCTTTCCTTTGTTTCTACCGCCCAGAACGCCAATGAATACCGCACTTGGACGAAGGTTTCAGTAGGATTAAAACCAGCAAAAGACCACAAACTTGTGGTGAGCGGAATGTATAGGACGAACTCCGGTGATGGATTTAACCGGTTTATTACGGCGGCACAACTCTCCAAAAAACCCTCTAAGAACTTAAAGTACGCCTCTGAACTTAGGCACTATTTGGTCTTTGATGACAGGGGCTCGAACACGGGCATACGACACCGGGCAAGGTTGAGGTTAACCATACAACGCAGATATAAAACGGCAACTGGTGAATTCTTTATGAGATATGGGGTGCAACATCGCGAGGTGATCACAGGTTCTGGACTGCGTCGAACAGACTTTAGAGTGCGTTCCTCTTATGCTTATAATATTAAAAACTTCAAATGGGATCCACAATTTAATGTCGAATACATAGGTAACGCTGGCGATGTTTTTGATAAAAGTATTCGTGCTGGAGTATCTACTGATCACAAACTGCTTTCAGGAAAAGTAGATCTAGGATATTTTTATGAGCACAACCCCCAACTCCTTGATTCAGATTGCCATACCGTAAGCGTCGGCTTTAAGTTTTAAATGGACTTGGTACATTAAACCATATAAAAAGGTAAATTGAGTCAACAACGAAAACCATCCTTATGAGAATATTTACCAGCGCTGTTTTTGCTATTTGTTTTACATCATGTGCTCCTGTTCAAGTTGAAACGGTAGACCAAGACTCAACGTATTTAGACTACTCACTGCTTGCCGACAAGAACTCAGGCGGCGCTCGGCTTATTCCCATAAACACTCCCTTAGGTGAGTTTAACGTGTGGACCAAGCGGGTAGGAAACAACCCTGCAACGAAAGTATTATTGCTACATGGCGGACCAGGAGCGACACACGAGTATTTTGAGGCGGCAGACTCGTATTTCCCTAATGCGGAGGTTGAGTATTACTACTATGACCAGCTAGGATCTGGTAATAGCGATAATCCGGAAGACCCCTCGCTGTGGGAGACGGAGCGTTTTGTTGAAGAGGTAGAGCAGGTTAGAATAGCCTTAGGATTAGATGCAACCAATTTTATTTTACTAGGCCATTCTTGGGGAGGGATTCTTGCGACGGAATACGCGCTTAAATACCAAGAGAACTTGAAGGGATTAATCATCTCTAACATGGTCGCCTCGATACCAGAATACATGAAATACGCAGAAGAAGTACTGGGCCCCCAAATGCCTGCTGAAGTGCTTTCAGAAATTAAAGCTTTAGAGGCCGCCGGTGAATATACCTCAGTGCGCTACCTCTCCTTGATTGAGGAACATTACTACCCTGAGCACGTCTTACGTCGCCCACTCAACGAGTGGCCAGAACCGGTAAATCGGAGTTTTTCGAAAATGAATTACCCGCTTTATCTAAAAATGCAGGGCCCCAGCGAGTTTGGTGTTGTGGGAGATGCAACGCTGAAGGATTGGGACAGAACCGGAGACTTGCACCGGATTACAGTGCCGACACTTAGCGTAGGCGCTCAATACGATACCATGGATCCTGAGGGCATGAAAAGGATTGCGGATTCTGTACAAAACGGAACTTTCCTGTATTGTCCAGAAGGGGGACACATGACGATGTATGATGACGCTGATCGCTATTTCAATGGTATTATAGCGTTTTTAAATACCCTGTAGGTCATCTAGTAATTCCGCTAATTCCGCACCTACGCGTGTGCCAATAGCAATTCCCATTCCGCCTAGCCGCGCAGCAACACTAATGCGCGGACTAACCCTTTGTATAATAGGTTTTTTATTTGCGCCAAAAGCCATTACCCCGGACCAGGCATAGTCTATTTCTAAGTCCTTACCGGGTGCAATAAAGTCGTGAACATCTTGCTGTAATTGGCTGAAGATGGTATCGTTTATACCTTGTTCTGTAGTGGTTTCTCCAGGAAGATCTAACTGGCGACCGCCGCCTAAAAGCAACCTATTACCAACGCCACGGAAATAGTGATAGCCTCCATGGTAATGAAAAGTCCCCTGTAAAGAAAAGCCCTTTACAGGTTTTGTTACCAGAACCATCCCTCTTCCTGGCTTTAAGTCCAAATCCGGTAGAAGCGATTTCGAAAAGGCGTTCGTACAAAACGCAATTTGTTGCGCTGCTAAGGTGACTTTCTCTATTCCAACCTGAACGCTTAACTTTGCTGAACTTGCAAGCTCTTCATAGCCCAGCACGGTGGTTTGGTTGTAGAAATGGACTCCTGATTCTGCACATTTACGTTGAAAAGCACGAACCATTTTCCCAGTATCTATACTTCCTTCAAAGGTGTTTTTTATAAGTCCCTTAACCTTGTCTGCACGAAAACCAAAGTCTTTAATAGCAGGGGTTACATTTGAAAAAACATCTGCATTAAACAACGGCTTTAGCAGTTCGTTGAATCGATCTATTTGCTCATGAGTATGACCGGTAAAATCTAATTCAAAACCGCCTTCAGGTTTGTAGCCTATTTCAGAATCGCCTAGTAGATTACGGAGTTGTAAAGCGCCCTTGTAGCGGCTTTCGATAAGCGCTAATAAGTTGTCCTGCGAAGTACTTTCAAGGTCCTCAGAGAGTTCACTGATGGACCCAAAACAAGCAAAACCAGCATTCTTTGTGCTAGCGCCAGAAGGAAATAAGCCTCGTTCTATAATAGCTACAGAAGATTTCGGGTGTTTGATCTGATAATGAAGCGCTGTGGACATGCCCACAATACCGCCGCCTACTACAATTAAGTCGTGCTCAGAAAGCGTGCTTTTTTCCCAATAACTTAATGACATGGATCTATTTTAGGATTGTACTAGTGACTTT
>CAJWFD010000059.1 GCA_913031435.1 uncultured Cryomorphaceae bacterium | reverse complement strand
CTGAGTGGCTCAGGTTGGATTATGGTGGGTGAAACAAAAGTTGCTGTTCGTAAAGGAGATGTTTGCTGCATCCCACCTCAAACAAACCACTGGATGATTCCCGAAACGCATCTTGAGATTTTGCTAGTCTACTCGCTGAAAAAAGGTGCGTAATGATCTATTGAGCTGACTTTTAAATATGTACCTAGATTTGGCATAAAAATTGAAGTGTGATTCCGAGTTCAAATAAAAAACATCATCTATTATGACTACAACTTACAATTCAGGTGTTCGTGTAAAAGGAAATAAATTACGGGAAATTTGTAACCTAGGGTATGTAATAACGGTACTGGTATTTCTTATTTCACTTTCATCATGTAGAGGCTCCAAGGCAGGTTCATCTTATGATTGCGTAAATACCGATCATTCTTTCCATACGACCATTGAGCATGGAGGGGTCACAAGAGAATACATTTTATACATACCGTCATCTTATGACAATAGTATTCCAAGCCCCTTGGTTATTAATTTTCATGGTTATGGAGGCTGCGCAATGAATCATCTTGATTATGCAGGTGATTTAAACTCTATAGCCGATAATGAGAATTTTATTATCGCTTACCCTCAAGCTGTAGCGACAACTAAGGATGATGTGTCATGGAACCCAGAAGATAATGGAATTCAAAACATACAAGAAAACGATGTCTACTTTACTGAGCAGCTGATCTCAGCGATCAGTAGTGACTATGCGGTAGATTCATCAAGGATATATTCAGTAGGATACTCCAACGGAGGTATGATGTCTTATGGTCTCGCGTGCTCTAGACCTGATATGATAGCTGCTATAGGGATTATGTCAGGAATCATGCTTCCACAAGCGTGCAACACAAATGAATATACTTCTGTTATTCATTTTCATGGTATTGATGATAACGAACTTCCTTATGACGGTAATCAAGATTATCAATCGATTTCGGAAGTACTCGACTTTTGGCTAGATCAGAATAATATTCCTGAGTCAAGTCTGGTCTCCACGCAACTTAATAATAGCGACGTTCAGCGCGATGAGTATACAGGAGGTCTGGAAAACACCTCTGTCGTTTTATACACCATTAACAATGAGTATGGTGAGCCTGGAGGACATGTATGGTTTCAAGATCAAATAGATGGAGACAGCCCGAATCAGCTACTTTGGGACTTTTTATCCAATTATAGTTTATAGTATACCATTCGCTTGACGTCAATTAACAGAATATCTACGCCGCAAAGCGCATCTTTGTTCTGCCTACTAAATCCCTACTTTTGTAGCGTAACACATGGCTTTTATGCGCAAAAACGGAACACCTTTTTTTCAGGAGTTTAGTGAAGATGTTTCATCGATTAAGATGCCTACGGCATTCACCTACCCCTTCTTTTACGAGCCACACCAGCTTACTTTAAAAGCGGCAGCTGAAGTTCAGAACTACCTCAGTAAAGAATCTATTTCACACAATTTTGGGCTTGGTGGTGCCCATGCGCACCTGCTAGAACAGGGGAAAATGTTTGGCGTCATGGTTGTGCTAAATAACGCTGGAAATATGGGCTATTTAGCTGCGTATTCAGGAAAATTAGATGAGGAACGAGATACACAATACTTTGTTCCACCTATCTGCGATATTCATGCGGCTAATTCTTTCTATAAGAAAGGGGAAGCGCAGCTCAATAGAATGAGTGCTGAAATTGTTGCCCTTAGTGAAGGTTCAGGTTATTTGAGCTGGCGTGAAACCTCTGTTGCTAGAATATCCTCGATCACTGAGGAGCTGGCTGCAGGACGTAAAAGACTTCGCAAAAACAAAAAAGAGCGGCAGCTCAGACGTTCCGTCGCTGAGAGTACATTAACATTACCTGCCTTTACTCAGTTCTGTGAAGAATTAGCTTCAGAGAGTATTTCGAGCCAAGTTGCTTTTAAACATCACGCACTCAGTCTGAAAAAAGAGATGGATTCCTTACAAAAGGACCTTGATAAAAAAGCGCAAGACATCGCACAAATAGCCATGGACCGCAAGGCTAAATCCAATCTATTACAACGCGAAATATTTGACCAATACAAGTTTATTAATGCACATGGTGATTATGAAGCATTGAGTAATCTATTTCCTGATTTTGAGGAGCGTAAACCACCAAGTGGGTCTGGAGATTGCTGCGCGCCGAAGCTTCTGCAATTTGCATTCAAAAACGGGCTGAAGCCCATTTGTATGGGGGAATTTTGGTGGGGTAACTCTCCAAACAAAGAAATACGGGAACATGGTAATTACTACCAGGCTTGCGGAAGTAGATGCCGACCCATCTTAGGGCACATGCTTCAAGGACTTAACGTAGAGGAAAACCCCTTACAATCATGGGGAAATGACCTGAGCTTAGAGACCGTATATGAAGATGACAGTTTACTTATCGTTGATAAGCCGGCCGGTTTGCTCTCTGTGCCCGGAAGAGAGATAGAAGATTCTGCCTTTACCAGAGTATTGGAACGCTTCCCATTGGCCACGAACCATCTGTTGGTACACCGTTTAGACATGTCGACTTCTGGTCTAATCATCTTCACTAAAACTAAAAAAGCCAACAAGCGGGTGCAGCGTCAATTCATACAACGTACTCTTAAAAAAAGGTATATCGCACTTCTTGACGGTCTTTTAGAAGCGGATGAAGGAACCATAGACCTGCCATTAACCCCAGATTACTATGACCTACCGAGGCAGTTGGTTTGCCATGAAACAGGTAAGGTCGCAACCACACATTTCAAGGTGCTCGAGCGAAAAGAAGGGCGGACGAGGGTGGCCCTTTATCCCGTCACGGGACGAACTCACCAGTTGCGCGTACACTGCGCGCACCACGAAGGTTTAGGCATTCCCATTGTTGGAGATGAACTCTACGGAAAACGCAAAGAACGACTGCACCTTCATGCCCAATACATCACCTTTGAACATCCCATGACCCGAGAAATAGTCGAGTTTTCTGTTGAACCTGATTTTTAATACGCGTCACAACTTATAAATTGTACATAATTCTATGTTATAAAGTTCGAAATTAGCAGAGTTATGAAACAATACCTGGTCGTTTTATTAATTGGACTTTCCCTTTACAGCTGCGATTTTCCAGATTATTATTGGAAAAAAATGCCCGAGTGTAAGGTTGAAATAGCCGTGAATCACGTGTCCTATTTAGAACTGTATAGCCCTGAAGACTTCCGTTATACATTCATCACATTTATTCAAGAAAACGAAGAGATCATCATGCACACGAAGTTTGTTAGCGAAAACGGCTGTATTACCGTTCCCATCCTCGTTGAGAAATGGGACAAACTCGAGGGTATGTTAAAAGCAAATGGGGAAAGCTATCCAAAAGAGTTATACGAACTTAATTGGTCCTTACAAGACAGAAACGGACGAACCCTTGTGGTGTATGAAGACATGCACTGCATCATTGACTAAGACCTATGGCAATTGAAATAGAACGTAAATTTTTAGTGACTAATGAGGATTG
>CAJWFD010000058.1 GCA_913031435.1 uncultured Cryomorphaceae bacterium | reverse complement strand
AACGGCGTAATGACCAATTTGAAATAGCGCACTAGCTAAAAAAGAAGATCTTTCATCCTTCGTCGCTAACATGCGCTGGGCACTGTAGCCACCACCACCAGGTTCGGCACCAGGATACCAAGAAGTCCACCAGACCATGCCGAAAAAAGCAAGAAAAGAAGCCAGGGAAATTTGATACGATCCCTCTTTGACCTCTCCTCCTATGGATGGGAAAAACGAAAAGGTTTCCTCTGGTAGGGTGTTTTTAAGGCCTTGAATCCCACCAACTTCAGGTGATTTCAGGACATACACAGCCAATGCTATAGAACCGGACATGGCAAGAATGAATTGGAACACATCGGTATAAACGACACCTCTAAGTCCACTAAAGCTGACATAAACAACCACACCAAGCAACGCAACACCGGTCCATAGAAAGGATTCCATATAGGTCATCCCAAAGAATCCCTGGAGCAACGTGATCATAGCCACGTTCACCCAGCCCATGATGAGTATATTCATGAAAGCGCCTAAGTAAATAGATTTGAACCCACGAAGTAATGCTGCTGGTCTTCCGGCATAGCGAAACTCAATAAACTCAACTTCTGTCGTTAGCCCAGAACGCCTCCATAGTCGTGCAAAAAATATGGTTGTTAGCATTCCACCGGCAAGTAAATTCCACCACAACCAGTTTCCGCTTATCCCGTATTGTCCCACAAGCTCTGTGACGGCCAGTGGAGTATCCGCGGCAAAAGTTGTTGCGACCATCGAGATTCCAGCGATATACCAGGGTAAAGAACGGCCGCCTAAAAAATAGTCGCTGATGGACGTCTTTTTGCTCCGCCCAAAATACAAGCCAATTAAGATGGTAAATAAAAGCAGCCCTATAAGTACAATGATATCTAAGGTGGCTAGTTTCATAGTGAGTTATTTGCGTCTATTGCTAAAAAAATCGGTCATGATTTGACCACACTCTTCTTTCATTATTCCTTTAATAAGTGCTGTTTTGGGATGTAAATCACCTCCATGGTCTCTGAAACCTCTTTTGTCGTCACTAGCGCCATAAACTACGCTGCCCATTTGTGACCAGAAAAGTGCTCCTGCACACATTGGACATGGTTCTAGAGTCACGTACAGTGTACATTTTGAAAGGTATTTACTCCCCAAATAGTTACTTGCAGCAGTAATGGCTTGTATTTCAGCGTGAGCCGTGACATCAGTCAGTCGCTCAGTCATGTTGTGCGCCCGAGCGATAATACGTCCTCCAGCCACTACTACCGCTCCAACAGGGACTTCTCCATCTGTTGCAGCAGCCTTTGCCTCCGCTAAAGCAGCACGCATAAATACGTTATGATCATTTAGGTCTATCATCTTCCCTGCAAAATAGGTAATTGGGTCGCAAGTTTGGCTATTTTTGCTCTTCAAAGAATTACAAGATGTACAGATCACACACCTGTGGCGAACTACGCGCCGAGCATATAGGACAAACAGTTACCCTCGCTGGATGGGTGCAGCGTTCACGTGAATTAGGAGGCATGACCTTCCTAGATTTGCGAGATCGATACGGCATAACCCAGATCGCTTTTAACGAAGAATGGGATGCTTCCTTGTTGCAACAAGCACGTAAGCTTGGTCGCGAATGGGTCATACAAATTGAAGGAGAAGTCATAGCGCGTCAAAGTAAAAACCCAAAGATGACAACGGGTGATATAGAGCTTAAATCACTCAAGCTAGTTGTTCTCAACGCAGCAAATACGCCGCCGTTTACTATTGAAGAAGAGAGTGATGGAGGTGAAGAGCTGCGTATGAAGTACAGGTACCTTGATCTTCGTCGAGGTCCCCTTCAACGGAATTTAATGCTCCGTAATCGTGTTAATATTGAAGTACGTAAATTCTTGGATGCCCAGGGTTTCATGGATATCGAGACCCCATTTTTGATCAAGTCCACTCCAGAGGGCGCTCGGGATTTTGTGGTTCCTTCGAGAATGCAAGAGGGAAAATTCTATGCACTACCCCAAAGTCCACAAACCTTTAAGCAGTTGCTTATGGTGAGCGGTTATGATAAATATTACCAGATCACCAGATGTTTCCGCGATGAAGATCTACGCGCTGACCGTCAACCTGAGTTTACTCAGATTGATTGTGAGATGGCCTTTGTGGAGCAGGAAGATATACTGGCCACCTTTGAAAGCCTCTTATTGCATCTTCTAAAAGAAGTGAAGGGTCTGGATATTAAGAGCGTCCCAAGAATGACCTACGCGGAGTCGATGGAGCGGTATGGAAACGACAAGCCTGATATCCGTTTTGATATGGAACTGGCCAACCTGAACCACTTGACAAGGGATCTTGGTTTTACGGTTTTTGATCAAGCCGAAACAGTGCTCGGTATTGCTGTACCGGGAGCGGCTTCATGGACACGTAAGCAGATTGACAAGCTCACGGATTGGGTCAGGCGCCCAGATATTGGCATGAAGGGAATGGTATACTGTAAGGTCAATGAAGATGGGACGTATAAAAGCTCTGTAGATAAATTCTACACTCTTGAACAGCAAGCAGGGTGGGCCAAAGCAGCAAAAGCCAAGCCCGGCGACTTGATACTTATTCTCGCAGGTGAGGATCGCTTGACCCGTAAGGCGTCATCAGAGTTGCGCTTGCACATTGCCGAAGAATTAGGATTACGAGATCCTTCCGTATTTGCCCCGTTGTGGGTAATAGATTTTCCGTTGCTTGAATGGGACGAGGGTACCAACCGTTATCATGCGATGCACCATCCGTTTACCTCGCCAAAGCCGGAGGATATTGAGTTGATAGATTCAGATCCAGGTAAAGTTAGAGCCAACGCATATGATTTAGTACTTAATGGCAACGAAATTGGTGGCGGCTCCATTCGTATTCATGATCGCGCTCTACAGAGCCGAATGTTTGATTTACTGGGATTTACTAAGGAAGAAGCAGAAAAGCAATTTGGCTTTTTGATGAACGCCTTTGAATATGGCGCACCACCGCATGGCGGTCTAGCGTTTGGATTTGACCGACTGGTTGCTCTTTTAGGTGGTGCTGAGGTGATAAGAGACTTCATAGCTTTCCCTAAAAACAATTCCGGTCGCGATGTAATGATCGACGCTCCAGCAACAATCGGCGACGTGCAAATGAATGAGTTAAAGCTTATAACTACTGTGAATACGCAAGAAAAGTAGTTTACAAGAGGTGGATAATCATGTTTATGTAGGTTACAATTAGTGATACACTACTATCGATTGCATTTAAAAAACTCGCCCGCAGTGGCGACTTTTTTTTGTGAAGTTAATTTCCGATTAGAGGTTAGAGAATAGAAGTCGGGATCGGTAGCCCTGGTTATGGACCGCTCTCATAAGGACCTGTTTATCCAACTTATGTGACTTATATCGCTGCAATAAAGTCATAGCCTGTATGATAAATTGACTATTGCTGTTAGATCGAAACAAGGAATCTTTATGAGTAGATCATAAACAGTAATCAGAAACTTTCGGAATATCATGAGGATTTCTCATGGCTAAATAAAGGAGGCCCACTTATGTAAAGTCTTATTTTTAGTACCTTGTAATTAATTGAACATTGACTATTAGTTAGTTGCGTACTTTATTGTAAAACCTGTCATGTTGATGCAACAGGTAAATGTATTAAATTTGTTCACTTAGGATATAACCGATGCGATGACTTTTATTGTGCTTCGAACGGTATTTACAACGATTTAACAAGAAAATTATGAGATCATTATTTACTTTTTTAATCCTTTTCGGAGCCACATCGCTTTTTGCCCAGACTAGTTGTTGGACAAATTTGAATTCGCAGAATAGTGGTATTCCAAATTCACAGTATAAC
>CAJWFD010000057.1 GCA_913031435.1 uncultured Cryomorphaceae bacterium | reverse complement strand
ATTCATTTACAATGTCTGCTGATACTGGATTTAACTCTGATTTCACTTTCTCTAACGGCGATGACACAGGTTGGGGACAGAAAGAAAACATTGTAGGAAAGCCATGTGCTGTTGCTCCTTATAGCGATCGTACAATTGCTGGTCCTATATACAGTGATTACCGTGTGACTACTTGTTTCGGCGAGTGTACTACAGACGGTACTTGTCCAGTTCCTGCAGTTCCAGTTAGTGTAACTTTCCATTCAGACCGTAACTCTGTAGCAGGTACGTTCACAACAGCTTATGTTTCAGGTACAATCAACGGATGGAGCGGTAACGCCAATCCAATGACTGATGACGATGGCGATGGTGTTTACACTGCGACAATGTCATTATTGCCTGGGAACTATGAGTTCAAGTTTACTGCTGATGACTGGGCGATTCAAGAAAACTTAGATCCAGCTACGCTTGATTCTATTTGTACGTTAACTACAGGAGCTTTCACAAATCGTTACATGACTATTGGCATGAGTGATACAGTTTTACCAATACAGTGTTGGGAACAGTGTGGTCCTTGTGCAGGTATCGGTATGGAAGAAGCTACAACTGACTTTATCGTTAAGCCAAATCCAGCTTCTGACGTATTGTTCATCGAGAACACTACTGGTGCTGCTTCAACAGTTTCTGTTTACAACGTAACAGGTGCTAAAGTATTGGCTGATAAAACATTCCAAGCTGAGGCTAGAATGGACGTATCAGCATTGCCACGTGGCATGTACATCGTTCGTATCCAAAATGGATCTACGGAGCGTGTAGTACGCGTTGCATTGAAATAATCACTTACCAAATGGTTAGTAAGTAAGTGAGGGGGACCCAGTTTTGGGTCCCCTTTTCATTTTGTAAATTCACGAAATGTTTCGACTTCTTCTTCTCTTTGCGCTTGCAAGTCCAGCTTTACTCTGGGGACAGAACATCAGTCACGTAGGTCCCTCAGAGGGGCTGTTACATCCTACGGTGTACGACATTGCTCAGGATCCATACGGCTTCGTTTGGATAGGTACTCGAGGAGGATTATACCGTTATAATGAAGGACAGGCTAAGGAATTCTCATTTTTAGATTCCACCTCGGTTCGGAGATCCAGGAATGTACAGAGTCTTCTAGTTACTCAAGATTCTACGCTATTAATTGGTCTGCAGCGTGGGGGAATTGTGCACTATGACCTCACTACGTTACGTCCATTTCCGGAAAAATCACTGCCGGAATTACCTGGCTTACCTACGGTTATAGGATCTTACCAGGATCGTTTTGGGACAATTTGGATAGGGACCCATGGCCGAGGTGTGTTTTACTTGCCTAAGGGCTGGAATGACTGGGTTAAAATGGAATCTATTGAATACGATAAGTCACTGGAATATTGTTTCGAATTCGTAGAGCAAGGTGATACGCTGTGGTTTGCCACGGCAGGGGAACAATTACTCTTTTATAGTTATACCAACGAGTCTATAAACCACATTACTACGACGCAGAATATTTCGTCTTTTAGAAAAGCGATTGATATTCAAGGCGATCGAGTTGTTATAGGAGTTGGGGATCAAGGTATGTTTGAACTGATAGATGGAGAATTAATCCGTTTAAATATCCCGATTATTAACTCTTTCGATGTAGCGTTGAATAATGAGGACATCTGGATTACCACAGACGGGGACGGTATTTTCGTAGCCAACAGTAATGACGTTGAGGTCTATTCTAAGCAAGACCCTTACAACGAGATATTAACCGACCAGTTTTATAATATTTATGAAATTTATGACTCCTATTGGTTCGGAACATTTAATGGGGGAGTAGTGGTTATTCCTAAACTAAGTAATGAACTCAAGAAGCTAAGAAAGCCAGCATCATTTACCTACTCGAGTATTCAAAGCGCTATTAGCATGTCGTCTCTTGGTGATCAATTTTGGGTTGGGTTTGATGGTGACGGTCTGGTCCAGTATAAAGACGTTGAAAACAACTGGATGCCAACGATACCCTCTGCGAGTTATATGCCTAAAGTGGTCACTACATTACACTCCCAATCCTCCACAAGTATGTGGCTAGGTTCTTTTACAGAGGGGCTCTTCAAATACAGCGAAAAAGGAGAATTACTTGACCATTACCTCCCGTACACTCCTGCGGCGATGGGATTGAAGCATGCCAGTATCTGGTCTTTAGAGTCCACATTTGGTGACAGTTTATGGGTAGGAACACTCGCTGGACTGCAACTTTTTAACGGAGAATTATTTACAACGCCTTTCAGCGAGGAAGAAATGCGCGGTAGGGTCATTATGGACCTGGAATTTGATGGTGCTGATCTTTGGATCGCTACAGAATTTCATGGGCTGTATAGCGTCGATAAAAGGGGCGGAATTGCCCATTATCCTCTAAGGAATCCAATACTCGACCTTCTCGCTTACCAAGATCATTTAATCATAGGTATGGAGGGAGGTGGAATTCTTGATTTCCACGGTGACATCATAGATACTATTGTCTCAGATGAGGATTACATGACTTGTTACGGATTAACAGAGCATGATGGGCATGCCTATGCGACTACGAGTATAGGTTTATTGAAGCTGACCTATGATCACTCATTAGGCTGGGGAATTGAGGTTATTCAGGAATTGGATGAGTTGAAGATTGGCTTGTTTAATAGAAAGACACTTACCTCTTTCCAAGGAAAGCTTATGATTGGAGGAACGAGCGGGATAGCGCAGTTTGAAACAGCAAACCGAAGTTCGGACGCTGCATTCGACCTTATTATGACTAATGTACTGGTAGATAACCAAGACATTCATAGCGCAATGATCAATAGCTCGGGCGAGCACCTTCCATTTATAGAGATTCCACCAGGGACCAATACGCTTCAGTTTTTGTTTGAAGTGATGAGTCCTAATCGTATGAACGGCGTAGAATGCTCTTATAGAATTAAGGAGGCAGGGAATGTTTGGGTAAACCTTGCGCCGAACGAACGTTCTTTTATTGTACGCGAATTACCACCGGGTGATTATTCTATTGAAGTTAAAGCCAAATTCAATAACGAGCAAGAAACCTCACTACTGGTCCCGGTTAAAATTAATGCTTTCGTTTGGCAGCAAAAGTGGTTTCAGCTTTCAATAGTAGGTATGGTCTTTTTAATCCTGCTGCTATTCATCTGGCTCTATCAAGACAGACAGCTACGTACCACAAGACTTAAACTCGTCGAAATAGAGCGTGAACTTCTCGAAGTCAAAGCGACAGAGTTAGAGGTTAAATCAAAGCAACAAAGCTCAGAATTAAGTTTTCAGTTACTTAAAACATCAAGTAGACTTGAGCTACTGAACACATTCAAGCAGCGTTTGGGTGCTGAATTGAATAAATCTAATAGATCACCAGAGACAAACAAGTTGCTTCAGGAGCTCATTCGAGAGATGAATAGAGAGCTTCAAAGCGAGAATTACTGGGATCACTTTGAGCGTAACTATAAGGATCTGCATGAAGAGTTCTCGCAAGTGGTGATTGCCAAGTACCCGAGTCTCACTAAAGGAGAGATTAGGCTTTGTTACCTGATCAGGGAGAAAATGAATAACAAGGAGATTTCTACAGTGCTTAACGTGAGTTTAGCGGCTACCGAGAAGGCTAAATATAGACTTAAGAAAAAAATCGGGTTAGAAAAAAGCGATGCGTTAGATCGATTTATACAGGAAATATAGGGGTTGTCTTGGTATTGTCTTGGTGGGTAATGACAGGTTTAGCGAATTAAAATATCATATTCGAACGGCATAAAACAATAAGAATTTATGAAGAGTTTAAACTATAAGTCCTTCCTCGTCCTCTTATCATTGGTAGTTTTTCAATCCACGGTATGGTCGCAGAATTATGTACATGCTCATGGCAAAGCGATTGTAGAGGGTAACGGTGATACATTGATCATTCGTGCTATGGGTGTTGGTGGTTGGATGGTTCAGGAAGGATATATGCTTCAGACGGCTTCCTTCGCGAGTCCTCAGTACAAGATTAAAGACACCATAGAGGCATTGATTGGTTCAACAGCAACTGATGCTTTTTATGATGCGTGGTTGACTAACCATTTCAGCAAGGCTGATGTGGATTCATTAGCCGCCTGGGGATTCAATGCTGTTCGTATTCCTATGCATTACAACCTATTTACCCTACCGATCGAAGACGAGCCCATTCAAGGTCAAAACACATGGCTTACGAAAGGGTTTTATCTCCTTGATTCTGTAGTAGAGTGGAGCAGGCAAAACGATATTTATGTAATATTAGATTTGCACGCAGCCCCTGGTGGACAGGGTTATGATTCAGGAATTAGTGATTACGACCCTACTAAACCATCCTTGTGGGAGAGTGCCTTTAATAGATCTAAAACAGTGGCACTTTGGAAGAAATTGGCCGAGCGTTACGCTACAGATAC
>CAJWFD010000056.1 GCA_913031435.1 uncultured Cryomorphaceae bacterium | reverse complement strand
TGTTCCCAAGTATTTCGATGTCTTCTTTCTGCTCTGCGTTGAACTTTACATTATAGAAATTCTCGTTCATATACATCGCAACTTCTGGTTTTTGAAAAGTAGCCTTGTCCATTCTCTTGCACCATCCGCACCAATCCGTATAAACGTCTATAAAAATCTTTTTAGGCGATTCTTCCGTGGTTGTGAGTGCATAAGCTTCCTCTATGGTCATCCATTGGATTTTCTCCTGCGCTTGACCTAGAGTAGCGCATATCAATGTGAAAAGAAGTATCAGGGTATTTTTCATAAGCTTAAAAATAAGAAACCCCATGCACTTGGCACGGGGTTCCTGATAAATATTGAAAATTGAAATATAAATTATTCGACTCCGTGCATCAGCGCATTGATCGGTTTGCGCAACAGGGCTAGGAGTATAGCAAATGCCACTAATACGTAACCAATTGTGGAGAACGTCTCAATATACTTCGCTAAACCTTCACTCCCTGTAAGGGCTTCACCTCCTTCTTCAGCACCGCTAATTGCAGCAATTGCACCTGCCAAGTAATTGGCCATGGCAAAAGATAAGAACCAACCTCCCATTGCTGTACCGGCGATACTCTTAGGGGCAAGCTTAGTAACCATAGATAGTCCTATAGGACTCACGAAGAGTTCACCTGTAGTATGAAGCATGTACAAAAATACAAGTGTTAAAAGTGGTACTTGGTGCGCATCATTAACGAACATAAGTCCGATCAATGTCACTAAGAATCCAGCACCTAGTTGAAGTATGCCTAAGCTGAACTTCATAGGGATGGAAGGATTTTTCCCCATTTTACTGAGCTTGATCCACATCCAAGAGAAAATGGAGCCAAAGGTTACAATAAAGAATGGATTGAAGAACTGGGTCATTGATGCCGGCATCAACCAACCAAACAGTTCTCTGTTTACGTTTCGATCAGCAAATAGCGTTAGGGAAGTACCTGCTTGTTCGAAACAAGCCCAGAAAACCACATTGATTAACATCATGATCACTAATGCGATCATTCGGTCTCTCCATATGCGGCCCTCTTTAATACCAGCAGAGATTAATTGATAAGCAACGTATATGAAAATCGCAATCAGTAAGTATTGTAAGACCTCGTTTTGCGAGATTAAGACATAGCTTAATGGGATTAGAAGTAATGAGCCAATGGTGATCAACTGGTACATTTTTAATCCTGCGAAACTCTTTGCATGTCCAGCTTCCGTAATATGGATGTTAGGCACATGTTCATATCTACCGCGGCTACCCCAAAAGATAAATAGACCAGCAATCATACCTAATCCAGCTAATCCAAAACCGTATTCAAATCCGTAAGTTTCCCCTACGAAGGCAACCACTGTAGTAGCTAATAGTGCACCTACGTTAATACCGATATAAAAGATGGTGAAACCTGAATCACGACGGGGATCGTTGTCTTCATAAAGTTTTCCTACGATGGTTGAAATATTTGCTTTAAAGTAACCGTTACCTACGATTAAACCACCCATACCTATAAGCATGAGGCTCTCACGTAAACCAGCGTCAAATCCCAAAAGATCTGTACCTGCTACCATAAGAAACTCTCCAATGGCCATGAGTACAGCGCCAAGTAGAATAGCGTAACGATATCCTAAAAATGAATCTGCCATGCGACCTCCTAAAACAGGGGCGGCATACACAAGAGCAGTATATGCTCCATAAATCAAAGAGGCTTCAGCATCGCCTTTTAGAAGAGATTTTACCAAGAATAGGGTAAGGAGAGTACGCATTCCATAATAACAGAATCGCTCCCACATTTCAGACATAAATAGCGTCCATAACGCTGGTGGATGCTTCATTGATGTTTCGCTCATGTTTCAGTGTTTTTTGTGTGTAGCAAGTATACAATCTTTATTTTAGTGCTCAGAGTTATTAAGTATTACAGGTTGTTGGCAATAAACTCCGTCATCATCCTGTACAGGTGCATGGTTGTATTACCACCATAAATACCATGATTTTTATCAGGATAGGCGAACCAATCGAAATCCTTATCTGCCTGAACTAGAGCCTCTACCATGCGCATTGAATTTTGGACGTGAACGTTGTCATCGCCGGTTCCATGAATCAAAAGATACTTACCTTCAAGTCCTTCAACATGAGAAAGCGGACTGTCCGCGTCATATCCATCACCATTATCTGCTGGTAATCCCATGTAACGTTCCGTGTAAATATTGTCATAGAATCTCCAATTAGTGACGGGCGCTACAGCAATCGCCATTTTAAAAACATCCGGACTTTGAAAGAGACAGTTTGAGGCCATGTATCCTCCATAGCTCCAGCCGAAGATGCCTATTCTATTTCCATCTACATAGGAGCGCTTGGAAAGTTCAATAGCAGCTTCAGTTTGATCTACAGTTTCAAGCTTGCCCATTTGTCCATAGGTACTTTTCTTGAAGCTCTCACTACGCCCATCTGTACCGTGATTGTCAACACTTACAATGATCATATTGTGCTCATTAGCTAACATTTGGAACCACATACTCCTAAAACCATCGTAACTATTCTCTACAGTTTGCCTACCTGGCCCTCCGTAAACAAACATGAACATAGGATAGGTCTTGCTTTCATCAAAGTCTACAGGTTTTATCATCCATGCATTTAGATCGCCTCCGGTTGGCGTAGATACGGTGATGAATTCCTTAGGTGTAAAAGTGAATTTAGTCAATGCTTTTTCTGCGCGCTCATTTGTTTTAAGGGTACGCACCCATGTGCCATTCGATTGTTTTAGCGTAACAACCGTGGGTTTACCCTCGGCGCTATAGGTATCTATGAACAAGCTATAGTCCTTAGTGAAGGTTCCGTTGTGTGTCCCTTTTTCTGCGGAGATACTTTTCTTACCTCTTCCATTGAGGCCAATGCTATAAATATTACGTTCCGTCACATGAGCTTCGGAACTTTGATAAAACAGCCTATTCATAGCGTCTATACCATAGAAACGAGTCACGTTAAAATCACCTTTAGTAATTTGACGTTTCACCTCACCTTCCTCATTTATATGGTACAAGTGATTCCAACCGTCTCTATCACTTAGCATAATAAAACTGCCATCTGAAAGAAACGCCAGTTCATCATTAATCTCTAAATACTTGTCATCTGTTTCGTGGTATAGTTTAGCGGAAACTCCACTAGGCGCGTAAACGGAATAGAGTGTAAGTGCATTTTGTAGTCTATTCATGGTGGAAATCACCCAAGTACGGTCGTCTGACCATGTTGCACGAGGCAGATATTCATAATTAACGTTCTCTAATACTTGGCTCACCCGACCATTGGTACTATTCCAGACATGCGCTGTAACGATGCTATTGCTTTCACCGGCTTTGGGGTATTTAAATGTGTTCGGATTGGGATACAGTTCTGAGCCATAGATATCCATATTAAAGCTTCTCACATTGGTCTCATCAAACCTGAAAAACCCAATGTATTTAGAATCCGGTGACCACCAAAAAGCCTTTACCAATGCAAACTCTTCTTCGTAAACCCAGTCGGTTCCACCATTAATTATTGAATTAAATGTACCGTCTGTGGTTACTTGAATATGTACGTCTAGAGCTCTTTGGTAAACAAAAAGATTATTGTTTAGTACATAAGCGATAGATTCTCCATCTGGAGAAAACGTTGCATAACGGACTTTCTCCTGTTGTAATTTCTTGACATCTCCTGTTATTAGGTCTGCCACATAAACCTCAGATCTACTGCTGCGACGGTAAATGGACTCAGTATCTGTTTCTAAAAGGGCAGTTAATTCGTTATCACTAAGTGTGTAACCGCTAAATGCTTCAAGCTCCGTTGTGGAGTTGGCGTCAAATAATGTCGTGACTAATTCGCCAGTTTCATAACTGAATTTATCAATTGAGTTTTTACCCAGTGCAGTATAATGAGCACCATCGTTCATGCTTCTAAGACCACTAATGCCTCCAGCATAGAATTCATAGCGCTGCCACAAGGCACCTAAGTCAATACTTTGTTGGGCTAATGCTGCAAAAGAAAAGGCAACAGATAGTAGGGCAGTGAGAACTTTATTCATGGCATCAATTTCTGAGTGGTGCTAATATAAGTCACGTACGCAGAATATGCCTCGACAAAATCTAGAACGCTTATTCGCTCTCGAGGGCTAAGACAACGCGCAACCCATTCAATGCGGGCGTCATATATATTTGACAACCTAATCTGGAGTTGTCTTCGACAAAAAACGCTTGATCTAACATGTCTTCTTCGTCTTCGGATGCTTCCTTGAGCACGTGTTCGGATTCAATATAACAATGACATGAGGCACACATGGCCATCCCACCGCAGGTTCCTTTCACCGGCAGGTCGTAAGACTTACACACTTCCATGAGATTCAGGTTCATGTCAGTTGGGGCGACCAATAGATGTGTTTCTCCAACTCTGTCAACCACAGTTATTTGAATATCTATTATCATGTTATTCTAAAGATCCAACGCCACCCATTACGGTGGTGTATTTAAATGATAATTTTTTATCAGGATAGGCGCGTTTAAAAGCACTTTGTACCATAATCGTCGCTTCATGGAAACCACAAAGAATGAGCTTTAATTTTCCAGGATAGGTATTGACATCACCTATGGCGTAAACACCTTCTATATTAGTTCGATAATCTGTAGCGTTGTCTACTACAATGGCATTTTTTTCTATGTCTAACCCCCAGCTTCCCATAGCTCCTAGGGTAGGAGTTAGTCCAAAAAGTGGCAGCCAGTGGTCACAAACTAATTTTTGATGACCATGTTCTTTAGTAAACACAGAGATTTCTTCCAATTTATCAGTTCCATGAACTTCTTTTACTTCCGCATTTGTAATCAGTTGGAGCTTGCCTTTTTCAGCAAGTGCCATTACTTTGTCTACACTATCTAGATGGCCTCTAAATGAAGTACGTCTATGAACTAATGTTACTTCGCTGGCAACCTCACAAAGGAAAATCGCCCAATCCAGTGCACTGTCGCCACCACCAGAAACCACTACGCGCTTGTTCCGATAGACTTCAGGATCTTTGATAATGTACTCGACCCCTTTCGTTTCAAACAGTGCAAGTCCTTCGATAGGAGGCTTGCGTGGGGTAAAGACACCTAATCCACCAGCTATCGCTACTGATGGTGCATGGTGT
>CAJWFD010000055.1 GCA_913031435.1 uncultured Cryomorphaceae bacterium | reverse complement strand
AATAATCAAGTTGTTAACCTGTAAGGTGTGCATCTGAAAGACAAAAATCACCTAACTATTTAAGAAATGTTGTCAGACAAGCTGCTCTGTTGACCTATTTTTGATCAATGGCCACCTACTATAACAGTAAAGCAATCGTCCTAAGTGCACTGAAATATGGCGACACCAATCGCATTGTTCGATTGTACACGGACAATTTTGGGCTAATCAGTGTGCTGGTTCACAGTGTATCCAGTAAAAAATCCGTGGTACGTTCTTCCATGCTTTTACCCTTGACCTTAATTGACATTGTGCATACCCATAAAGGGCAGGGGAAGCTGGACCGGGTGAAGGAGGCAAAAATGGACCTTACATATACCGCTATTCCTTACGACCCTGTGCGCAATGCACTCGCGCTTTTTCTTGCGGAGTTGTTCGGTAAGGTGCTCAGGGAGGAGCAGTCTAACGTGGAAAAGTTTGATTTTATCAGGACCGCCTGTCTTGCCTTGGATACCATCGAGGAATTACCACCATCATTTCATCTGGTGATCTGGGCAAAATTGATGTTGTATTTAGGGTTTGCTCCAAATATTAAGGAAGCCGATCCGGATACTTTTTTTGACCTCCAAGACGGCCAATTTTTATCTCACCCTTCGTTACTTCATCCTTATCTAGACCAGAATACGAGTGCTTATTTACGGAGCGCACTCCAGTGGGATTTTGAATCTCCGTTGCAAATCCCAAAGCAAGGCCGCAAGGATTTAATGGAAGGATTAACCAGGTACATGAACATACATCTGGATGGATTCGGCCGCTTTCGGAGCTTGGAGGTGCTTACGGAGCTATTTGCGTAGCGCCATCTTTCTTCTAAAACCCCAATTTTCTTCTATTTTTTGACATAAATAGCGTAAAAAGACGCTAAAATCACTTAGAAACGTCCATAATCAGCCAAACTGACATGATGCAGAGGTTGGAAGGAAAATTGCTACTTTCATGGTATAACTAATTAAACATTCAATATGAATCCATCATTCCCTAAGTGGCTTGTACCTGCGGTTGCTGCTTTCCTTTTCTTGTTAGTATTCTCTTCTAAAATTTTCGTTAAAATAAACTCCGGAGAAGCGGGAGTTTTGTACGATATCATTTCTGGACTGAAGGAAGATCGTGTTTACGATCAAGGCCTTAAAGTCATTGCGCCTTGGAACAAAATGTTTGTGTACAGCACAAGAATTCAGGAAGACAGATCTGTCATGGAAGTTCTGAGTGCGAATGGACTTACCATACGTACGGAGCTTTCTTACCGCTACCGTGTTGTTGAAGATAAAATTGGTTACCTACACAACAACATTGGTGAAGGTTACCATGAGCGTATCGTGATTCCTGAGATTCGTTCAGCTACCCGTGAGATCATAGGTAAATACCTTCCAGAAGAATTGTACAGCTCAAAGCGCGACAGTATTCAGACGGAAATTTTCGTTCTTGCGGCAGGCCGTATCAGTGAAAAGAATATTGAGCTGGATGCAGTTCTTATCCGTGATGTAGGTCTTCCAGAAAAACTAAAGCAGGCGATCGAGGGTAAACTCGAACAAGAGCAAAGTTCCCTAGCCTACGAATTCCGTATTTCTCGTGCATTGCAAGAGGCAGAACGTCAAAGAATTGAGGCAGAGGGTAAAGCAGCGGCTAACCGTATTTTGAGTGCGTCGATTACAGACAAAGTACTTCAGGACAAAGGAATTGAAGCAACATTGAGATTGGCTGAAAGTAGTAACACTAAAGTGATTGTTATTGGCGGTGGTGATCAAGGTTTACCTATCATTCTAGGTAATAACTAAGATACCTCTTAGCAGATAATGTTAAAAATCATTTAAAAAGGCGGCCAGTTGTGGTCGCCTTTTTTTATTTTCGGGACATACCGCAGGTCCTCAAATTTTGTTAAACTGCTTGAAATAAACCATTAACACTTGATGTCATGGATTTACATATTGCATTAACCTCCTCAGATTCCCTCTATTGGTTAGGCTGGGCATTTGCGATATTGGTCATTGTCTTTCCTTTATGGTTGGGCAGAAATGCATCAACAGAGCTTCGGAGAACTTTCGAGAAGAGTTGGGCCTTGTTATTGTTGTTGTCCTACATCGCTATGACAGGCTTATCCATGTACCGGGGTGAGGCGAGCTGGGCCACGAGTTTACTGGCGCACATGTGTGGTTTTTCAAGATTATTGGCCATAGCCTATCTGTTCAAAGCCTCTCGTTGGATGGGTGTTTTAGTAACCTTTACAGGGATAGCAGGTGGGGTGCAAAGCTTGTTGACTCCAGAGTTTACCAATGGTCTTCATCCGGTCAACGTTTTTGACTACTATTTCAACCACGCTTCTATTGTTGGGATTGGAATTTACATCATCATGATTCATAAAGAAAGACTCCAGAAATTTTCATGGCTAAAGGCTTTTGGACAAATACAAATACTGGCCTTAATCGCAGTGGGAATTAACCTACTTACTGGCGGGAACTACATGTACCTGATGGAGCCCCCTATCGCAGACAATCCTCTGATCATTAGGAGTGAGTCATTTCCCTACATGCATGTGGTGTTTTTCGAGGTCTTTGCTGCATTAAACTTCTTAATCATTCAGCTGGTACTATCGAGAATTAAAATAGATAAGCCAGTAGAAGTGGATGTAGCATAGAGTTTCACACTTCTATAACACCCGTTCTTGCTTTAAAGGATGTACTTTCGTGGGTCAATTCGCACAATATCAACACATGTGCGTTAAACATATGATTCAAATACATCTCTCACAGGAATGACAAAGCAATACAAACCCGTACTACTATTTGCCTTACTAATTTCTTCAATTTCCATGTGGGCGCAACGTCCCGGAGGAGGAGGAAATTTCGATCCCACAAAACTACCTAAGATCGGAGTCATTACAGGTCTTCTTATAGACCAAGATTCCGGTGATCCACTGCCTTATGCGGCTATTAAAATAACGCATAAGATGAGTGCAGATCTAGTAACAGGGGGCATGACCAATGAAAAAGGTCGCTTCAAGATCGAGGGAATTACCCTTGGGCCTAATACGGTGGAGTTTGCCCATGTGGGGTATAAAACTAAAACACAAGAAGTCCGTCTTGGACGTGAAGGCACGGAAATAGACCTGGATAAAATTGGCCTACAATCCTCTGGTGTAGAACTTGAAGAAGTATCGGTAGTAGCGGAACGCGAATTTATGACCAGCGAGATTGACCGTAAAGTCTATGACCCATCAAAGCTTATTCTTTCTAAAACAGGTTCTGCAACGGATATTTTAGAAAATATTCCTGCCATAGAATTGGATATAGACGGAAACATCACCCTCCGCGGGTCCTCTGCAGTACGCATTATGATCGACGGCCGTCCCTCAAGATTTACAGGTGAAGATCTTACCGCACTGCTGCAAAGCCTTCCTGGGAATAGCGTAGAAAAGATTGAGGTAATGACGAACCCAAGTGCGAAGTACGATCCAGACGGAACGGCCGGGATGATCAATATTGTACTCAAAAAATCAGCACTTCAGGGGCTCAACGGATCTGTGAACGCCTCGTATTCCGGTGCAGACAGGGTACGTTCAGGTGTTAACTTGAACTATAAGGTAAAAGACGTCAACCTGTTCTTTAATGCAGGCCACAGCTCAGGAGCCTATCCAAGATCATCTTGGGTAAACCGTGATAATTACTTAGGCCAAGATACTGTGAGCTTCTATCAAGATGTGGATGGCAAAGGAGGTCGTAACGGGAATAACGCGAAATTTGGAATAGATTGGAATCCAGGTACCAAGCATTTATTTACACTTCAAGGAACCGTTAACCAGGGTTTAAGTCCACGGTTGAACTTGACCAATACAGACTGGAGTACACCAAGCGGACCTTATACGATAGGTCAAATAAGCGACAGAACAGGCGTTCGTCTCAACTCAAGTGTAGATTTGATCTATGACTATAAGCCTCAGAAGGGGGAGGAGTTAAACGTTCGATTAAGCTATACAGACGGAAGTCGTGATGATGAGTTAATATTCGTACAAGACACACTTCTTTCGAATGATATCAAGCTGCCCTCGCTACAATATGATACCCGTAGTTTTGGTGAGCAAAACGAACTAAATGTTATCGTGGATTACACGAAAAAATGGAAGGAAGACAGCAGGCTGGAGGCTGGTATGAAGCTCATCACTCGGGATGACCGGGATGGTTTTAATAGAACGAACATTGACCTATCAACCGGTCTAGGAACGTTAGATCCGTTCTCTGAGAACGAATTCTTATATGAGGAAGATATTTTGGCCGCATACATGAATTATGGATTTAAAAACGGTCCATGGGGGTTCCAATTAGGCCTTCGCGCAGAGCAAGCGAATATTACGGCTACCCAGATCACCCAGGATTCGGCATTTCAAAACAACTACTTTCAAGTGTATCCAAGTGCATTTTTGACGTATGAAATTGCTCGTGGTCGTGAGCTAAACCTCAGCTATAGCCGTAGGGTTCAACGTCCGGGAGGTCGCCAGCTCAATCCATTTATTGACTATAGTGACCCATTCAACTTGCGTCAAGGAAATCCGTACTTACTGCCCTCCTTTACGGGGTCATATGAATTGGGCTACACGCATATTTTAAAGCAGGGATCTACCATAACCGCAAACGTTTATTTCCGCGACCGGGACAACCTCATTACTTGGTACTCAGAGGTAGATACAAACGGGATTAACACAACCTCACACCAGAACTTAAACAGTGGGGAAGATGTAGGTCTTGACATGAACTTTAGAGGAAAGCTTGGAAAAAAGGGTGGCTTCTTCTCGTTAGGGGGTAATTACTTCTATACCCAAGTATCTGGTGAAATTCGAGGCCAAGGATGGGTAAATCAGGGTGCGGGTTTTGGACTGAACACCATGTTTAGCACCCCACTTTGGAAAGACGCTACCATACAGCTCATGGGGAATTACCGCAGCAAGCGCGTTATGGCCCAGGGGATAGGCAAGCCATTCTACTTTGTAGGTGGAGGATTCAAACAAGGACTTTTAGACGACAGGCTCAATATTTCAGTGAACTGCCGCGACATTTTCAATACCATGGGCTGGAACTACGCAACAAGTGGTCCTAACTTCTCTTCTGTAGGTCAGTACCGCTGGATGTCCAGAGTCGTGGAGGTAGGACTTACCTACAACTTTGGTGAGGTGCAGCGTCGTAGACGCCAACAGGTACGAGGCAACTCGGGTGGAGGAATGGATATGGAGATGTTCTA
>CAJWFD010000054.1 GCA_913031435.1 uncultured Cryomorphaceae bacterium | reverse complement strand
CTGCTTTTGGTTTTCAAGAAGTTGCTTATGCCGGACTTGAAACCGGTGTTTCAGACCGTACTTCATACGTATTACAACAGGATAAAATCAGGCTGGTTATCACCTCATCCATGGCGAAAGACAGCGATATCAATCGTCACTTTATTGAACATGGCGATGGTGTGAAAATAGTCGCTCTTTGGGTTGATGATGCGAAAAGTGCCTATGACGAAACAACCAAACGTGGCGCAAAGTCTTACCAGAAACCTACTACCCATTCAGATGAAAACGGAAGCGTTGTTACTGCCGGGATCTATACTTATGGGGAAACGGTACACTTATTCGTAGAGCGAAAAAATTATACAGGAGCATTCCTTCCTGGCTATGTTGCACGCACACCTACATACGCTCCTGAGCCTGTAGGCCTTAAATACATTGACCATATTGTCGGAAATGTAGATTGGGGACAAATGAATACTTGGGTCAAGTTTTACGCAGAAGTGATGGGCTTTACGCAGATCATTTCTTTTGACGACGACGACATCTCCACGGAATACACCGCATTAATGTCAAAGGTGATGTCGAACGGAAACGGTAGAATCAAGTTTCCAATCAATGAACCTGCTGAAGGTAAGAAGCGCAGTCAGATTGAGGAATACATTAAATTTTACAATGGCTCAGGTGTTCAGCACCTTGCTCTTGCTACGGACAATATCATTCGTACCATTCACGAACTCCGTGAACGAGGAGTAGAATTCCTGAATGTACCCGATAGTTACTATACAGATCTTAAGGATCGAGTGGGTGCTATAGATGAGGATATGGAAGTGTTAAAACGCTACAAAATTCTGGTAGATCGCGATGACGAAGGATATCTCCTTCAACTTTTCACCAAGCCGCTTATGGATCGTCCTACAGTATTTATTGAAATCATTCAACGTAAAGGTGCGACGAGCTTTGGAAAAGGGAATTTTAAAGCTCTTTTTGAGGCTATAGAACGCGAACAAGAGCAACGAGGTACACTTTAGGTTCTACTTCAGAAGTTCGAATATTTTGAAAGTTAGACCCACGTTAGACATAGCGTGGGTTTTCTTCATACTAATCCCTGAAATTCAACGTACCTATTGTATTTTAGGCCTATACAAGAACCAAAAATCACAAACCTGATGGCGCAACTATTAGCCAATGATCCCAAGCGTTCCTCTTGGATTCCCGTTTCAAATCAAAGCGATTTTCCCATTCAGAATCTGCCTTTTGGCGTATTCATAGCTGACGATGATATTATCACTACAGGAACACGTATTGGAAATACGGTGATTGACCTAAGTGTTCTACAGCAATTGGGTTACTTCAACGGAATCGACTTGCCAGATGATGTGTTTTTACAGGACAACCTAAACGACTTTATTGCATTAGGGCGTCCCACATGGAGAGCTGTTCGCAACAGGTTGGCAGAGCTCTTTGACGAAAATAACGAAACCTTAAAAAGCAACACCCATCATCAAAACAAGGCACTATTTTTAATAGAACAGGTGCAAATGTTGATGCCCGTGTTCGTTTCAGATTATACTGACTTTTACAGCTCTATAGAACACGCAACAAATGTTGGGAAAATGTTTCGAGATCCTGATAACGCATTGCTTCCAAACTGGAAACATATCCCGGTGGGATACCACGGACGAAGCTCATCCATCGTTATTAGTGGCGTGGATCTACACCGTCCAAAAGGACAGCGAATGGCACCAGGAGCTGATGCGCCAACCTTTGGACCCTCCGTTAGAATGGACTTTGAACTAGAGATGGCCTTCATCACAGGGGAAGGAAAAGCACTTGGACATCGCATTAAAGCGGAGGAAGCGGACGAGTACATCTTTGGAATGGTAGTCTTTAATGACTGGAGTGCCAGAGATATTCAAAAGTGGGAATATGTACCACTTGGGCCTTTCTTGGGTAAAAGCTTTGGCTCAAGCATGAGTCCTTGGATCGTTACGATGGATGCATTAGAGCCCTATAAGGTCGCTGGGCCTCTTCAAGATGTGAAAGTTCTACCGTACTTGGAAACTACTGGGGAAAATAACTATGACATTAAATTGGAAGTGGAATTGACTCCAGAGGGTAAATCCGGTACGGTCATTTCTCGATCCAACTATAAATATATGTATTGGAACCAGAGACAGCAATTGGCGCACCATACGGTTAATGGATGTAACATCAATGCTGGCGACATGATGGCTTCAGGTACTATATCAGGTCCTACTAAAGACAGTTATGGTTCTATGCTAGAGTTGAGCTGGTCTGGAAAAGAGCCCATCACACTTGATACCGGTGATACACGCACTTTTATCGAGGATAATGATAGGGTAACGATGCGCGGTTGGTGTGACAACGGATCGATACGAATCGGTTTTGGTGAAGTAAGCACAACTGTTCTTCCTGCAATACAGGATTAATAATTAGAAATAATTGACACGACTCGTTAAGGAGACCCGTGGGTTTTTTATACCTTGATAAGCAACCTAATTAGACCATCTTTTTATGTCACAGAAACACAACTACATCTCTAAAGTTGTCGCGGATGCCCACGCTGCAGTTGAAGGTTTAGAGAATGATATGACCGTGATGTTTGGCGGGTTTGGACTGTGTGGAATCCCTGAGAACACCATCCTCGCCATTCGAGACAAAGGCACCACAGGCATAACCTGTATATCCAATAATGCTGGAGTAGATGGGTTTGGCTTAGGCACTCTATTGAATACACGACAAATCAAAAAAATGATTGCTTCTTACGTAGGTGAGAATGATGAGTTTGAGCGTCAAATGCTTTCGGGAGAACTAGAAGTAGATCTTGTACCTCAGGGAACTTTAGCAGAACGATGCAGAGCTGCCGGAGCTGGTATACCCGCTTTTTACACACCGGCAGGATATGGAACAGAGGTCGCTGAAGGCAAAGAAGTACGCGTGTTTAATGGTAAGCCTCACATTTTGGAGCATGCCTTTGACGCACCCTTTGCTTTTGTAAAAGCTTGGAAAGGTGACAAAGCTGGTAACCTCATCTTCAAGGGTACCGCCAGAAACTTTAACCCCATGATGGCTATGGCCGGAAAAATAACGGTAGTCGAAGTAGAGGAATTGGTCGAGGTTGGTGAACTGGATCCAAACAGCATTCATTTGCCTGGAATTTTCGTGCAACGCATCTTCCAAGGTGCCCATTATGAAAAACGTATTGAACAACGCACCGTGCGTGCAAAAGCCGAATAATTATGGGATTGAGTAAAGATCAAATCGCACAGCGCATTGCACAGGAGTTACAGGATAGGTGGTATGTGAACTTAGGTATTGGCATTCCAACGCTAGTTGCAAACCACATTCCTGATGGCATAAATGTAGAGTTCCAAAGTGAAAACGGTATTTTAGGTATGGGTCCTTTCCCTGTGGAAGGTGAGGAAGATGCTGACCTGATTAATGCCGGAAAGCAAACCATTACGGCCTTGCCCGGTGCGAGCTTTTTCTCAAGCGCCACAAGCTTTGCAATGATCCGTGGTCAGCACGTACAATTAACCGTGCTTGGTGCCATGGAAGTGAGTGACAGCGGAGACATCGCCAACTGGAAAATACCAGGTAAAATGGTCAAAGGAATGGGTGGAGCAATGGATCTGGTTGCCTCTGCTGATAACATTATAGTGGCTATGCAACACACCAATAGAAAAGGGGAAAGCAAACTCTTGCCCGCCTGTTCATTGCCACTAACAGGTGTTGGATGTGTAAAGAAAATTGTCACCGATCTTGCTGTCCTAGAAATAGATCCTGAGCACGGCTTCGTACTTCTCGAACGTGCGCCAGGCGTAAGTGTAGAAGAAATTAAAGCGAAAACGGCCGGTCGCTTAATCGTCGAAGGCGACGTACCTGAAATGACTTTTTAAATTAGTCGTTTGTCCTAACAGATGCTGCTCCATTACTCGTGAGTGAACCCATGAGTTGTAATAATCCTATTTGTGCATTCATGGCTTGGAACTGTGCACTAGACTTTCCGTTCTCTGCTGCCAACCAAGCCAGTTGAGCTTCGCGCAACTCTAAGCTACTCACTTTACCTAACTCGAAGAGTTCATCATGTCCTTTAAGAGTTGCAGTTAAAAAGTAAGTACTTACTCATTTATAACGAGCTCCAACAAGCCAGCGATTACCGCGTGTGTCTTGTCGAGATCTCCTAGATGTATAGCGCTAATCGCTCCTTCATGAGCAGAGAGAATAGCACGAATCACAGATTTGGGCTTGCCATGGCCCACTTCAGCGACGGCCCATGAAAATCGATCGCAAACTTCATCATACATCTCTTCCCGATTGATGCCTAATTCCAACTGAATTTTTGAAACCGCGAGATAGTATTCACAGTCCTCACGTGTTTCCATCATTGAAACAGGGAGTTTAATAAAGTCTCTTAGCAGGGCTATGGGATCACGATGATCCGCCACCGCATCAAGGTAGTTTTGATACTGTTGATCTCCGTGAGAAACAAGAACGTTCAACAGCCCCGTCTTACTCGTGAAATGGCGAAATATCAACCCCTCGCTAACGCCTGCTTCACGCGCGATTTTCGCGGTAGAGATCGCTGCATACCCTTGGCTACCAAAGAGCGTTATGGCTGATTTTATAATATCTGTTTGCTTCTGTGTCATAGTAAGTACTCACTCACTAAGTTACATGAATTTTTTAAATTACGAGATGTCCTGGGTCTAATGTGCTTCCAACCAGCTGGCTCCTGTGCCAACCTCAGCAATCATGGGGATCTCAAGACTTACGGCAGCCTCCATTTTTTCCACTACCAGTGCTTTTAAATCATCAAGCTCATCCTTAACCGCGTCAAAAACCAATTCATCATGAACCTGCAGAAGCATTCTTGACTTCATCCCGGATGATCGCATCGCGCGGTCAACTTCAATCATGGCCAGCTTAATCACATCCGCTGCGGACCCCTGAATTGGTGCGTTTACCGCATTACGTTCGCTGTGGCCTCTTACCACTCCATTGCGACTCTCTATGTCTTTAAGATAACGGCGACGGCCGGTTATGGTCTCCACATATCCATGTTCGCGTGCAAATGCAACTTGATCGTCCATATATTGTTTAATGCCTGGATAGGTCCTGAAGTATCCGTCTATGGCTTCCTTAGCTTCTTTCCTGCTCATGTCCGTTTGTTGACTCAAGCCAAAAGCACTCACGCCATAGACTATTCCAAAGTTGACCGTTTTCGCATTGGAACGCTGCGCTCTTGTAACCTCTTCTAAAGGCACTTCGAAAACTTTAGCTGCAGTCGCTTTGTGGATATCTTCTCCGTTTCGGAAGGCTTCAATCATAGATTCGTCCTTCGCTAAAGCCGCTATAATCCGCAATTCAATCTGACTATAATCTGCTGCGAGTAGGGTATGATTGTCATTGTCTGGAATAAACATGGCACGCACTTTACGTCCGTTTTCAGTTCGAATAGGGATGTTTTGAAGGTTTGGATTTGTTGAACTCAACCGTCCAGTGGCAGCTACCGTTTGATTGAAACTGGTGTGAATACGTCCAGTTTT
>CAJWFD010000053.1 GCA_913031435.1 uncultured Cryomorphaceae bacterium | reverse complement strand
CTATTTTTAGATACGCTCCATAGTTTTGAAGTCGTACAATAATCGTGAAACTCCTTTAAATGAAAAAACCCAACTCGCTTTTTATATGCACATTAGGGAATTAAGTTGTGTACAGATAGGTAGTAGATCTTTTCTATGGTAAACCAATGAAAACTCATTAATAATGTAGCACTTTTAAGCAGGCTTTTAGTCGTATTGTGATGTACGGTATTTACCGTACATGGCTTGCGCGATTGCAGGAATAGTGGCGAACAGTACGAATCCCTTGATATTACTTATATTCACACTATAATCACCTCTATGACAGTTACTAGAATTGGACACCTGACTCATAATCAGGTGGTCGCAGGTTCGAGCCCCGCGCGAGAAAGCAGTGATACATGAAATTAAGCCCTTGATGGTATGAGAGATCTTAAATATCTATTTGCGTACACAGTGCCCATTTCAGTTTACATATCGTTTATTTCGACTGGGATTTGGACGTATTCTGCGGTTGTCTATGTTTTCTTGATCATCCCATTGTTGGACTTGATTTTGGGTGAAGAAAAAGATAATCTTCCCGACGAAAGTGTTGCTAGTATTCAAAATAAATGGATTTTCGATGTCATGTTATTTTTAAATGTTCCAATTGTATTTGGATTATTATTTGTAGGATTTTCTTCAATTCAAACAGGTGACTTTAATACTGTTGAGACGATCGGCATTGCTATTTCAACAGGCGTTTTATTAGCAACAAACGGCATAAATGTGGCTCACGAATTGGGTCATAGACGTACGTATTTTGCCCGATTTACGAGTAAACTTCTATATATGCCGTGTCTGTACATGCATTTTTATATTGAACATAATTTTGGTCATCATTTAAATGTTGCTACGCCAGAAGACGGTGCTACTGCTAGAATCAATCAGTCAGTCTACTCATTCTGGTTTACTTCAATCACCAAGCAATATTTAGACGCTTGGAAACGGCAAAAAATAATCCTCGAAACCCAGAAAAAATCTTTCTTCTCTTTGAAAAATGATATGATTTTTTATCATTTGATACAGCCACTATACCTGTTCAGTATCTATTATATCTTCTCTTTTGAAGTAATGATTTTCGCAATCGTAGTTGGAATAATTTCGATTCTATTTTTGGAATGTATCAACTATATAGAGCATTACGGTTTACAGCGTCAAAAGTTAGCTTCTGGCCGTTATGAGCGGGTCAAACCCCATCACTCGTGGAATTCAAATTTTAAAATTGGAAGAATTACGCTTTACGAACTAACTAGACACAGTGACCATCATTTCAAATCTTCAAAGAAATATCAAGTCCTGGATAACCATGAAGAGTGCCCTAAACTGCCTATGGGCTATCCATCGTCAATACTCTTAAGTTTTATTCCGCCGCTCTGGTTTAGAGTCATGAATCCTAAAGTGCCTCAAGTTAAGTAGGGGCAATGATTTGGATACCTCACCTCCGACATACGGCTTCTCCGGAAGATGCGCCAAATTGCCAAGCAAGCTTCGTTGCGAAGGGATTTTTTTTCGCTTCGCTCAAAAGATCCCTTGAGGGCGCGCCGTTCCAAAAAATCTTGGAAACCATCCCACCTGCTGTGGTCTGTGTTTTTTCAACCTTTTCTGCTTACTGAAGCAAGCTTAGTTCGCATAAAGGCATAAAAAAAACCAGCGTAAAACGCTGGTTTTTAGTTTTTTTTGGCGGAGAGAGAGGGATTCGAACCCCCGGTACCTTGCGGTACGCTGGTTTTCAAGACCAGTGCATTCGACCACTCTGCCATCTCTCCAGTGGGGAAGAAGTCTTCCCCGAGTCGGCGGCAAATTTAATCATGATTTTATGGTATGCAAGGAGTTTTGAGTAATTATATTTGAAGAACTATGAAAACTAGATTAACGTTTCTTCTTACCCTCTGTTTTACAGGGTTGTTACATGCTCAAGAATTAAGGTTTGCACTGCAACCCGTGCAGTATGCGACCTCCGATGGCACCTTGTATTGGGATATGTATTGCACATTGGACGCAAGTACTGTGTCCTACGCGAGAAACATAGACAGCACATGGACTTCAAGCTTGAAAGTAGCATTACAAGTTGGAGATAAATTAGATGTATTTCAGTTTACTTACACAGGTATGGATTCTGCATCTGGTGCGCCTCTATTACTCCAAAAAAGCACGGCGATGTCACCTGCAGGAAAGTCAGTTCCTGTGAGCGTCTTATTGGTAGATGAATATTCTGAGAAAGAGTGGCATTTGTTGGATACGCTTCAGATCAATAGATCTGCGGTGCTACTTTCCGAAGCTCTTATCTTAGATCTTGGCTTAAACGCACCAGAATCGTTTTTAAAAGGGAGTGTTAACGTCGTTCCTAAAGCGAATCTTGGCATTCCTGTTTTTGACAATGAAAGGACTCTTAGATGGTATTCGGATGTCCATGTGACCAAAGGCAAATATTTATTGAAGTACCATATTGCCAAATTAGACGGTGAAATTATACCTGGTTCACAAGGGTATAAAAGATGCTTGGAAGGAGCTAATCCGGTTTTGGTAGATCTTGACCTATCATCAAAATCTAGCGGAAATTATGAGATCGTTTTAACTGTATTGGATAGTAGTGGATTTGAAGTGGAAACTAAGACATCACCTTTTTTATGGTACAATACCGCTGCCGATTCTCAAGAACGATTTAATCCTGACGCATTGATTACAAGGACAAAATTTGAGGGAAGTTGGGGACGTTGGTCAGAGCTTCACAACTATATTCGAATGGTTGCTCCGATCGCTTCTCTAGCAGATAGAAGGATTCTAGGAAATTTAAGAGACACAGAGGACACTGCTCGTGCTGCTCAATTTTTAGTTGGTTTTTGGCAAGAGAATGCTCCCGAAAATGCAATTCAAACTTGGAGGGGATATTTAGAAATAGTAAACAAGGTGGATAGAGAATTCGGATCCAGAACGCTTCCAGGGTATAAGACACAAATGGGAAGAGTGTTTCTTCAATATGGTGCGCCTAGTTTGGTTGAGGATAGACCCTTCGATGGGAAAAACTATCCTTATCAGATTTGGCAATATGATCATTTGAAAAGTGGATCTACACCTGTCCAGCAGAATGAGGTATTCATATTTGTTGACCAAGAATTAGTAGGACGACAACTCACGTTGATCCATAGCAGCGCAATTGGAGAAGTTAAGGATCACAAGTGGCAATATCACTTGAGTAGACATACCAATGCTGGGCCTGATATTGATGCTACATCAAGCCGGATGGGAAGAGATAATTTTGGAGAGCGTATTTCAAATTCTCTAATTATAGGCAACCAGGGTACTTGGTTTGATACATTTAACAACTAGATGAAAGATTCCATAGCAGTTGCCGTACTTAATTGGAATGGTAAAACTCTTTTAGAACGATATTTACCCGGAGTCATTACACATAGTAAGCCGCACCCCATTTACGTTATAGATAATAACAGCAGCGACGATAGTGTTTCGTATATCACTACTAATTTTCCAGAGGTAACGGTGATTCAAACTGGAGAGAACCTTGGTTACGCTGGAGGTTACAATGTAGGAATGAAGTCTATCAATGAGCGCTACACGGTCCTACTAAACAGCGATGTTCGAACTACTCCAGGTTGGTTGAATCCTATTGCTGATCATTTTGAGGAACATCCAAATTGTGCTGCGGTACAGCCTAAAATACTTTGGGATAGATCGCCAGAAAAGTTTGAATATGCCGGAGCATCAGGTGGGTTTATGGATAGTTATGGCTATCCCTTTTGTAGGGGAAGAGTCCTACATGAGCTTGAGAATGATATTGGTCAGTATAACGATCCTCGTCAAGTGTTTTGGGCAACAGGCGCGTGCTTAGCTGTTCGTACGGAGGTTTTTAAAGAACTGAAAGGTCTGGATCCTATATTATTCGCTCATATGGAGGAGATAGACCTATGCTGGCGAATGCAACGTGCGGGATATGAAGTGTGGGTTCAGCCTGAATCAAAAGTCTTCCATTTAGGTGGCGCGACTTTAAATGCCGATTCTCCTCAAAAGACTTATTTAAACTTCCGAAACAACCTGATCATCCTCGTAAAGAACCTACCTCATTTCCATGCGGTAGGTCTAGTATTTCTTAGATTGATTTTGGACGGATTAGCAGGGATAAAATTTGCTGTAGAAGGCAAGCCAAAACATACCTTGGCAATTCTCAAGGCGCATTTTGCATTCTATAGCATGTTTACAAAAGTGCAGCGGTCGCGCGCTGGAACGACGAAGTTTGATTTCAGAGGTCTCCAATCCTTTACAGGTACCTACAAAGGCAGTATGGTGTGGCAATTTTACGTGAAAGGAAAAAAGAAGTTCACGGACTTCTACTAGCCGCTGTGCAAGATGCGAGATGACTGCATTCCGATGAAAAATGGCTGAATGGAAGCAGCTTTCAATAAGCCACGGTAAAGTCTCATGGGATGTCTCATGAAAAACTATTCGTGTTAAATGTTTTGAGTCTTAGTGGGTTCAAAAATGAGACTAAAAACGGCCCTTACTTTATTTAAATAGCTTTACACAGCTCATAGTACTTCAAAATGAGAAAATTCCTTAAACCTCTTCGATAAAGAAGTATTAACTTGTAGTTGAACAAAAACATAAATAATGAAGCACTTATTAATCTTAGGACTCGTCCTTATGGGGATGGGTACAACCGCTCAAACGCTCAACCAAACCATACGTGGATCGGTGATAGATTCAGAGTCAAAATCCCCCTTAGTAGATGCCATGGTAATCTGTGATAATGCCCAGGCATTTACAGATGAATATGGTTTATTTTCCTTTGAGGTAGAGATAGGACGTAAGGTGGTGGCTGTGCAGCTTTTTGGTTATGAATCAAAAACAACCATCGTAGCGTTGAACTCTGCGAAGCAAGCTGTAATCAGGGTTGACCTTACAGAAAGTACGGTCAAGCTAGATGCAGTAGACGTTATTGCCTCCGCTAGAGGTGAGGTTAAAAATGAAATGGCCGTAGTGAGTGCACGAAAATTCTCTGTAGAGGAGACTAATTTGTATGCAGGGTCGCGTGGTGAACCTGCCCGTATGGCGACCAACTTTGCAGGAGTACAAGGTTCCGATGATACTAGAAATGATATTGTGGTTAGAGGTAACACACCTGCAGGTATTCTTTATCGCTTTGAAGGTATCAATATTCCTAATCCAAATCACTTTGCAATTCCAGGAACAGGTGGAGGTCCAGTGACTATTTTGAATAATAAATACATCCAAAGTGGCGATTTCTATACTGGCGCATGGCCGGGTGAATATGGCAATGCCATTGCTGGAGTTTTTGATCTAGAGATGCGAGATGGTAACAATGCAACCCCATTTGAGGGTTCTTTCCAGTTTGGTCTATTGGGTGTAGAACTTATGGCCGAGGGACGTTTAGGGAAAGACAAGCCTAACGCACCTTCTTATTTAGTTCTTGGACGTTACAGTACGCTAGGTATGGCATCATCGTTAGGGATTTCATTAGGTACTACAGCAGTGCCAAACTATGCAGATGGAGCATTCCGAGTGACCTTTCCGCAAAAGGATGGCTCAAAATTGAGTATCTGGGGAATGGGAG
>CAJWFD010000052.1 GCA_913031435.1 uncultured Cryomorphaceae bacterium | reverse complement strand
TTCCTGCTTCAGCTCAATTACAAATTGGCCATCACGATAGATTTAAATTCACTGTAAGTGAAGATAAGATAATCATCAATTATTGTACGATTATTGTACGATGAAACGCAATTAAATGAAAACACATGCAATCAAAAGAAGATATAGGCATTCCCTTAAAGCACTGTTATTGTTGCATCTACGTTGATTTTTACTGTGTTTACAGGGGGTAGGGTAGAGCTCGGTATTTCATATATTGTGTTCCCTTCCTCTCTGCATATAAGATCCCTATTACACTTATAAACAGTGTGTTAGGGATTTTTTTCTGAATATCTACGAAACACCAAAGTGCCAATTCTATTCTTTATTTAAATCCAATAAAAGTTCATGGTAATTTAGAATACGAGGTGTCGTATGGTATCTGCGTTATTCATTAGCTGCTGGAGAGACTCTATGCCAATCTTGACATGACGTTCATCAAACAGCTTAGAATTTACCTTATCCTTTTCCAATGTTTTTACGCCATCAGGTACCATAGGGGAGTCTGTAACTAGAAGTAGTGCGCCTGTAGGAATCTTATTATGAAACCCTACGGTAAATAGAGTAGCGGTCTCCATATCTATGGCGTATGCACGTATCTTTTTTAAGTACTTTTTGAATTTACTGTCAAACTCCCAAACCCTGCGGTTGGTGGTGTAAACCGTACCTGTCCAGTAATTGATCCCGTTATCTCTAATGGTGGTGGAAACCGCCTTTTGTAAGGCAAATGAAGGCATTGCAGGTACTTCGGGTGGGAAATAATCATTAGACGTTCCCTCTCCTCTAATAGCGCCAATCGGCAGAATAAGATCACCTATGGAGTTACGTTTTTTAAGACCTCCACACTTGCCAAGGAACAAAACGGCCTGTGGGTTAATAGCACTGAGAAGATCCATTACAGTTGCTGCATTTGGAGAACCCATTCCAAAGTTAATCATAGTGATCCCTTCATGGGTACAACTGCTCATGGACTTATCTTTTCCAAGAACTACTGCACCGGTAACCTCTGAGAAAAGGTCTACGTAGTGTTGAAAGTTGGTCAGCAAAATGTAAGAACCAAAGTTCTCTAATTCTACTCCTGTGTAGCGGGTAAGCCAATTTTTGACAATTTCCTCTTTGGTCTTCATAAACAGATAGGTTTTAAGATGTAGGGAGGGAGAAACTCAAGGGTAAGAGATCTTGTACTCCCTTGAAGCGTAAAAGTACGTCACCACGATTTAATAAATACAGGTTATAGGGTTCTTTTTGTCGGTACTCAGATTCATGAAGAACCTGTCGACATGCTCCGCAGGGAGCTGCCGGCTCTCTTTCTGTTTCACCGGTCATGATATAAATAGATGAAATAGGCGTAGTGGGCCAAGCGGATTGCGCTGCAAAAACAGCTACACGTTCAGCACACATACCTGAAGGAAAAGCAGCATTTTCTTGATTAGTTCCTACGAAAATTTCCCCATTATCAAGCACTACTATGCTTGACACAGGATAGTTAGAATAGGGTGCATAGGCATTTTGTAGCAACTCTTCTAATCGTGTTGCTATAGTCGGTGGAATAAGCTCTAATGTTCTCCAATTCGTATCGTGTTCGTATGTTATTTGCTTCGATTGCTTCATGACTTTTTATTTACTTAGGTACATCAAGTTAGTTAGTTTCTAGCAAAACCTAACATTCTTTGAAATTAACTAACTATTACGCACGCTGAATTTCGTGAAATTTGTAAATAAAAAGAGACGCCCAATGGACGTCTCTTTTTATTTTTTTTTCGGTTCCGTTATTCGAAACTATACGTACTACCATAACGTAACATCTGTCCTAAGAAATCCATAGGATAAGTGATCTCAACATCGATAATGGAGTCACCTTCCATGGTGGCGATCATTTCTGGATTAACAAAGCCACTGTATGGTGCAAGGTTTAATGGTGCCGAGCGACGTAGAACTTCTGCATGAAGGTCTTGGTCCACTTTAACCCCATAAGCCTCTACAAGCAGTCTACCTGACTCGAAATCCCCCTCACTTTTGATACGCTGGATCTCATTGAGTAGCTCTCCGAAGTATTCGCGAAGTTTGTCATAATCATTAACCACGAAATAGGTTTTTTCATCTATCACTTTTCGCTCTATCACGTTTTCCTCAGCACCACGTTCAAATGCCCATGAGGCCACTAATTGACGGTTGCGCATGTGGTCTTCTTCAATGTCATCACCAGGTAGAATTCTACGCAGTTGTAGCATCATGCCATTGCTGATGTAACTGTCAAACTCTGAATACCCGGCTTCTTTATTTTGCATCAGCCCAATCTCTTGCATTTTATCATCAAGGATAAAGTAAAGTGCTACTAAATCTGCACGGGCTTCTTCTAGCGTAGAACTGTAGTTTTTTAGAGTTTCTTTAGGGGTTCCAATTCCCGGATTTATTTTACCTGAGGCATGTCCGACCACTTCATGAAGTGCAGTGTGCATTTTAGAACCTAAGACACCATAATTATCAGCGCGTTCTCGGTGCATGGTAGAAAAGCTAAATTCTTTAGCCATTCCTTCACCTGAGCTTTGGTGATAGGCATCCTCGATATTACCTAAGGAAACACTTTTCGATCCATGCTCCACACGTATCCAATTTGCATTAGGTAAGTTTACTCCTATTGGAGTAGCAGGAGAGGAGTCACCTGCTTCGCCTACAGCAGCTACAATTTTATAGCTCACGCCGACAACACTTTCTTTTTTATGATCGTAGTCGATAGGGCTGTTGTCTTCAAACCATTGTACATTCTCTGCAACCACAGACATACGTGCGCTTGCGTCGAAGTCTTTTACCTGGACTACGGTCTCATAAGAGCCACGATATCCCATAGGATCATTGTAGACCTCTACAAACCCATTGATGTAATCTACATCTCCGTCAGTTACACTCACCCACGCGATGTTATAGTCGTCCCATTTATTTAAATCACCAGTTTCGTAGTATTCTATTAATAGACCTAAAGCCACTGCTTGGCCTTCGTTTTCAGCTACGTTTTTTGCTTGTTCGAGGTGACCAATTATTTGTTTGATACTGCTAGCATAACGGCCATCAGCACTAAAAACTTCTTCGTAAAGACTACCATCTTCATTCCTAGAGAGCCTGCTGTTAAGTCCGTGACTTACAGGACGTGTAGGATCTGCATCTACTTTAGCGGCGTAAAATGCTTCTGCTTCTAACTGAGTTACATCTGGTGCATAGAAGTTTACAGCTGATGCTAATAGTAAGTCTACGCCATCAGCTCTGTTTACTTTTTTAGCATCGAATTCCAAATCAAAAAGAGCACGCTGTGCTTCGTCCGATAGCGAACCACCCAATTCTTCCAAGGTGCTCATAAACCACTGGTGGTCAAAGCTCGCTTCAAACTTCACATTACTGTAGTGATGGTGGATGCCATTTGCAAAAAATACACGCTTAGCATATACCTCAAAGTCTAAAAACTCTGGAGTAGTATGGTCCACTGCATTACTAGAAATAAGGGTTTCTAGTGCCTTTCTAATCTCTAAGTTGTGTCTGTAGTTACAGTCCCACATAATATCTCTCCCTGCGAGACCTGCCTGAGTAAGGTGGTAAGCGTAGATTCTCTGTTTAGAGGATAAGTTGTCCCATGAAGGAACCTGGTAGCGCAATACTTTGACATCTGCAAAGCGGTCTACCTGCCATTGGAAATCACTTGTGTGGTCTTCGGTCTTCATTTCTTCAGTGTTGTTACAAGAACTCAGTGCAATTAAAGTCGCAAGAGTTCCTATGTACATTACATTTCTCATGGGTTATGGATAAATTCATCAAAAGTGTTTCTTTCTCATTCAGATCTAGAAAAAGAAATCACAGGGAAAGATACTATTAAGTTAAATATTTAATGAGCTATACCTGTAGGAAAAGTACGCAAGAAAAGTTGCTCTACTTTGTCTCTCGCCCACGGAGTCTTGCGTAAAAACTTAAGACTGGATTTTACAGAAGGCTCAAAAGTGAAGCACCTTATTGAAATGCGTGACCCAAGTTCTTCCCAGCCGTAATGAGTCTCCAGAGCTTCTACAATATATTGAAGCTTTACTCCGTGTAGGGGGTTGTTTGCTTGCGTACTCATTCTACGGGGGTATTAAATGTCCATGCGATAAACCGAGATTTTTTATTTCCCTGTTCCATCTCTACAACTCTAACTTCAGCAGGTTTTGCTTTTCGAACGTACCGCTTTAAGGTTTTAACATGTTCTGATTTGGAGATGAGACAAGTAAACCAACCTACTTGGCTCTTATAAGAAGCACTCTCTGTAGCCATGATTTTAATAAAGGCTTCTTCACCACCTTTGTACCAGAGCTCATTAGAATGACCGCCAAAATTATGGGCAATAGATGCAGTATTATGTAGGTTTTTGTTTTTTCTAATGTTGCGCTCTTCGGCTTCAGATTGCGTTTTGTAAAAAGGAGGGTTGCAGACCACCACGTCGAAATAGTCGTTTTTCTCTACTACATGGTGAAAGACCTTGCTTTTAAAACGCTGACTTCTCAGTATTGTGGTCTTTAGATTTGGATTAAGTGACAAAAGTTTTTCAGCAAATTCAAGAGAGTCCAGAGCGACTTCACTTGCAGTGCAGTTCCAATCAAAAGCAGCAGTTGCGAGCAGGGGATAGATTAGCGAAGCGCCAGTACCTATATCGAGCATACTTATTGGCTTTTCAGGTGAACCACCTAATAGATCTTTCACATGAATTAAATAATCAAGCCTTCCTGGAAGAGCTGGACAGAGGTGACCTGGTTTGAGCTCCCAATTAACGTCATACGTTCTCTTAAGCAAAGCGGTGTTCAGAGCAATAATTGCTTCTGAATCGCCAAAATTTATACTTTTCCTGTCAGACTTTCCAAGTATAATAAACTCAGAGAGCTTAGGATGAGATTGGATAAGACCATTAAAGTTGTACTCTTTATTAAAGGGATTTTCTGAATGCAAATTGTTTTTTTTTTAACGAGGCTTAATATAAGCTATGTAATGCTACGGTGTAATGTCCCATTCAAGGGTTGTTGCTCACAAAGATTGTCTCATGCATCGAATAGAATAAATGGCACCACATATAAAATACCGCCTACCGAATGGAAATAACCATTATGCGTGATTATTTGAGATTAAAGTTGGCACGTAAGTTGATTAGATGTAAGAATCCAAATAATATTTTTACATGAGTAATGTTTTTATGATGATTTTGATTCCTGTAGCCTTGGGAATTTTTATGCTGGAGTTGTATTTTCTTCGTAAGAAGGGGTATAAGGTGACTTTGGATCAAACTGTACTCAATCTTTCATTAGGCTTTTTCGATAGACTGCTCGGGTTGTACTTAACCGAACGCTCCTTAGTCCTGGTTCATGAGGCCATAAATTATGCGATTATTCCCTCCATGCCGTCTAACTGGTGGAGTTTCCTTCTCACCTTCGTGGCAGTGGATTTTATTTGGTACGTCTTTCATTTGTCGAGCCATAGAATATCCATTATGTGGGGAATTCATTTGGTTCACCACCAAAGTGATGAATATAATTTAAGTGTAAATTTCGCATTGAGTCCATTGGGTTTTATTATACGGAGTGTTATGTACAGCTCTCTCGTGCTAATAGGATTTCCTTTGGAATTTGTCA
>CAJWFD010000051.1 GCA_913031435.1 uncultured Cryomorphaceae bacterium | reverse complement strand
TAACTTAAGAGTAGCTTAGGTTTATTGGTTTGGTTAAACCCCGTCTTCGGACGGGGTTTTTTTATGTTTAAAATCTAATCACGCAATGTGAAGACACGTGAAATGTTGAAGCCAAGAAATAAACCACCGTTCAAAGCACTGTAACTGTTTCGTGACAACCAATAGGGTGTGCTCATGGCCCTAGTATTAGAAAGGTGAAACTGGAAAACATGGCCACCGGTCTCAATATCAATCCCTACGCCAAACGGCACTGTAAAAACGCTGCCATCGCTATAAGACTTGTTGCCTATCAGAGAATACTCTCCAGTTAAAGCCATTCTCTTAGTTAGCTTATACCGTGCTCCGAGCGTGGCGTTATACGTTGAGTTAGGATCTTCCACTGCCGGCACTAGATTCCAGTGAACGAGTGATGGGGAGAACAGAGTGCTTAACTTGGAATTCCATTTTCTAGTGAATATTGCTTGGTGGTGATAGGATAACCGGTCAGAGGCTAAGTGGTCGACACCATCCGTGTAGCGCGCTCCTCTATAGTTCACAGAAGAGAGAAGAGTTAGGCTTATCGGCATTGGACTTGGCCCACTGGACTGGCGAAGTGTGCGGAATTTAACAAAGGAGTCAACAACCTTAAAAACTGATGAGCGGCCTATACCTATGTTCAGACGGTCTGTTATACCGTAGTCTAGTTGCATGCGGATTTGAGCATTGTCTAATCCTAGAAAATTATACAAATAGTCTTCTCCAAAACTGCCGAACCTATGCGCAATTATATATTGAAGTACACCAGCACCTGGGGTTTCGTTTGTAGCGGAGTTAACCAACTGCGTTGCCTTAAACGTCGCGTATGCGTACTCTTTATTTTGCTTTACCTCTAGTAGATCGAAAACATCGTCTTGGGCAAAACCTAATTGGCTAATAAACAAACACAGGGTGATGGCTAAATACTTCATTAGGGTCTTTTTTTCATCATACAATTCACTGTTATGGTCGCGTACGGATCAATTTTATCAGAAACGGCTTTAGGAACAGAAACGTTGTAATCTGAAAGGTTTACTTTAAATGTGCTTTTAAACCCCATTCCATTCTTAATCTCCGTCAGTACAGCGGGTACTCGAATAGATTTAGTCACGCCGTGCATGGTCAGTTCGCCTTTAGTGAAACCGTCCTTGTAAAAACCTTTAAATGAAGCTTTTGGATATCTTTCACTTTCTACATAGTTCTCATTGAAATGCTCTTGCATTAAGGCGCGCTTAAAATTAAACGAGGTCATGAGTACTTGAAAACCAATCTTACCTGACTGGGCGTCGTAAACAGCTGTGGTACTTTTTGTCTCCGCTATAATGTCTTCGAGTGGTGAGCCAGCGTCAAAAGTAAGGCTTCCCTCTCTGGTCAAGAATTGTTGGGCGGAAATGCTGGTGCCTATGACGAGGCTTATAAAAAGAAGGGTAAAGATTTTCATGAACGAGTCATTTAGTTGTTTGGCGCACCTTCTGCAATCCAAGCGCGTAGCTTGGACTGGTCGCAATCCGAAAGAGGTCCATTTGGCGGCATAAGCAGCTGGTCTCCTACAGAGCGCTCTACTCGGTCCATAAAAGTATTAAGAAGCGCTGCAGCACTTAATTTTGCATGCCCTTCTAAGTTTAAACCAGCCGTTGCGTTGTTATCGTTATGACAAAGCAAGCACTGTTGGGCAATGATACCACTAATGTCTTGACTAAAAGTAACCGACGCAGTATCGCAGAGTAAAACAGGACCTCCGTAAAGGTCCTCGGAGTTATTATAGGTGCAACCTACTGCTAAAACTAAGGACATGGCAAAACTCAAAATGTTTCGTATCATAGAATATATAACTCATTGCGGGCGATCAAGTTCGAATGATAAATATAGGCACTCACTTTTGTAACGACTAATTCGTGATATGGGCACTCCCACCTGAAGCACATCTAAGCCATTAACGTAGGTCTAGATTAATAGGATAAAAGCAGTAAACAGTATGCGCGTGACTAATGAAGGCCAAACTTATAAGTAGAGCAACTCTCCCGTCACTTTTCCAAATGTATTCGTCAATGCATCCACATATTCTTGAAGCTGCTGGTCGTGTTTTTTACTTGGAACCCCTGTTTTATAGTCAATGACCGTTGTTTTTTTTTGGGTATGAATAATGATATCAGGTCTCAGAGTAATTTCTTTACTAACCACACTTCGCTCCATATAAACAATAGTATCCTTGGAATTTAAGCCGTCTAATTCGGGCTTAACAGCCATTTCCGTAAGTACTTGATGCGCTCTGTCTTGAAGATTTGACGAAAACTCACCGGATCTATATAGTCGCTTAATAGCCGTTTTCCTCATCGATTCTGGTAGTTGTAAAATTCGATGTAACGCCGTTCCCCATTTTTTAGCATCTGTTCCATCCTCCTGCCATTTTTCAGGTGCCGTGTTTGCCATTCTAAGGTGTGCAGGGCTAAACATGGCCAAAGGACCTTGCTTTGGCACAGGCGCTTGCTCGTTAATTCTTTCTTGTATTGGCACCTTTTTTCCGGTTTGCCATTCGTCGGTGTCTACACCTATGTAGTCAACAATCTGCGTACCAAACGCTCCTAACTTATCACCGTTTAGGAAAATATGAAGGCCACTTACAGGCCTTGTCATAGCAACATACACCATGTTCATCCAGTCGAAGTAAGATTGATTGTCTATATGATCTGCTAATTCCGGATCAAAAAGCTCCTGAGTCTTCTTAGATTTTGAGACCGGCATGCTTGGTAATTCATCGTGAAGAGGAAATGGAATCCAATGGTCACTGTCGTCAGGCTTTAAATTGACTTCAAACGGTAAGATCACATGCTCAAATTCTAATCCCTTACTCTTATGTATGGTCATGATTCTAACCGCGGGCCTATCTTGAGGCACAGGGACGTTTCTTTTAGCGGATTCATCAGCCCACCAGCCAGGCAATGTTGCGAAAGTGCCATCGGAGCATTGAAAAGTGTATATCAAGTCTAATGCAGCGTCTACCATTGCATTTGGAACATGAAGCATGTCGAAAGCATCGAAAACTCGAACGGCAAATGCAAATAAACTATCAGCGCCCTGAAGCAAGGCTGATGATTTAGGAAAGTACTTTACGAGCGCGGATACACCAAAGTTGGCAACCGCTTTTTCAAAGACAAACCGCTCTGCGCCCTGGTCTAGCTTATCAAGTTTTCCAAGCGCATAAGCAAGCTCAAACCGGGCAATCTTATCGGAAGGGTTGAGGAATAATTTTGCGGCAGAGACGAGCACCGCGCTTTCATGTGCATTACTCAAGAGCAGGCTGTCGGCGCTTAATACAGGAACACTTTGCTGGGTTAGATAATTGGCTAATTTCCCCCCGTTTGAATTCCCCCTGACTAAGATGGCAATATCTGAGTACGAGCTCCCCTGGGCGCGCAGTTCATTTATACGCTCTAATGTTTTTCTGCAAACCAATTTACCAAACTCTTCTGCCGAGGACGCTATTCCCTCCGTCTGCCTGTAGAGGTTCACGCGAACCTCACCGAGATCATCACTAACCTTAGGTTGTTGCACCACGCTATGAATCGCATAGGCATCACGATGCTGTGCGCTCGTTAAGCTTGACGAGAGGTGGGGAAAGAAACCGTTATTAAAAGAAACTATAGCGCCATGGGTTCGAAAATTGTTTCCCAGTTGTATGGTCTCGCGCTTGTAGAGCTGGTGACCATTTTGGAGCTGCTCGAAACGGTTTGACAGGTGAGAGTCTTCTGTTAATGACATGAACTGCTCCGCTTTTCCACCACGCCATCTATAAATACTCTGCTTAGGATCCCCTACAATGAGCGCTGTGTTCTTGCTTTCGTCTTTAGTGAGCGTATGTTCTATGAGAGGATGAATGTTCTCGAACTGTAGGGTTGAAGTATCCTGAAATTCGTCAATATAAAAGTGCCAAAATTTTTCACCCAAACGCGCGTAAATAAACGCAGTCGGTTCACGCTGCAATTCTTCTGAAATGAGCTTGTTGAACGCGCTAAGCGGCATGGTGTTTTGATTTTTTTGAAGCTCGTCGAATTTATCTAGAAGCGCCCTGGTTGCCGCCAACTGCTGAAGCTTTGCCGTTGCTTGCTTAAGCAGCATAAGATTCTGTTTTTCTTGCCCCTGAAATTTTTGTGCCTTTTCCTTAAAGGCATTCCACCTAGAGTCATCACCCTGTTTTACTCGGGATTGCCAAACATATGCTCCTGCATTCATGTCATGACGCTTAAGGTTTTGCCACTGGCCTACCAGATGACTGTTAACATCCTTAAAACGTATCATACTATCTGCGTTGTAACCCTCTTGTTTAATAATGGCTCGAGCTTCGTTGGAAAGGGCCTTAGCCTGGGCACAAATGGTCGTGATTTTCTCATTCAACTCCTGCTCAATTTCCAGCATGCGTGAAGGATGGGGTAGTTTTTTTAGATGCTCCCAAGTATCTTCATTAAAACTGTTTTTTCCTTCTCTTTTTAAAGCGTGATCTGGATTATGGTTTTCGTCACGGTTCATGCGCTCTTGAACGAGCGTTACTAGCGCATCGCGCAGGTGAGGGTGTTCCCCTAAGCTACTGTAAAGCAGATCCAGGGCTTCTGTGACCATGGCATCCAGATCCAGCCGTACCTCAAAGTTGTCATCCAGATTCAGGTCCTTCGTAAAGGTGCGCACCAGTCGGTGTGTAAACTGATCAATAGTGCCAACGTTGAGCGTGCTGTAATTATGAAGCATATGCTTAGAGGCGGCCTTTGCTCGTCTTTGAAGCTCATTCGCTGAAAGTTCGAGCGCCTTCCATATGGGCTGAAAAAACCCATCTTGTTCTGGCCGTTCATGTACGCTAAAAGCTAATAAATGCTCCAGCAAACGTCCTTTCATCTCGTCTGCCGCGTTGTTTGTAAAAGTAATAGCCAATACTTTTTGATAGGCATTAGGCATGTCCTTTGGGCGTAAAGCATTGAGCAAAATATGCTGAACTAACGCGTAGGTTTTGCCAGAGCCTGCAGAGGCGTTTAGCACGATGAACGGTGCCTTAGCGTGAAGAGGAGAAGATACAGTTGAAGAGCTCATAGAAATTACCAATAGGTATATAAGTGGAAGTTAAAACCTTCAAGGGGAATTTGCGTTAACTTTAGACCAGAATTAATAAGAAAACACAACTCATTATGGCATTTGAACTACCTCAATTAGGGTACGCACATGACGCGCTAGAACCGCATATTGACGCACGTACTATGGAAATCCACCATACCAAGCACCACGCTGGTTATACGGCAAAACTGAACGCAGCAGTTGAAGGAACGGCAATGGAAGGCAAGAGCATTGAAGCGCTTTTGGCGGACCATTCTGACCATCCAGCGATCCGCAATAACGGAGGTGGTTACTACAACCACTGTATGTTCTGGGAAATCATGAGTCCAAACGGCGGCGGCGCTCCAACAGGAGATCTCGCAGTAGCGATAGCATCAGCGTTCGGTTCATTGGACGCTTTGAAAGACCAGTTCAATGCCGCCGCGGCAACTCGTTTTGGTTCAGGATGGGCTTGGCTATGTGTTAATGGTGGTAAACTAGAAATTTGCTCTTCAGCAAATCAAGACAACCCACTTATGCCAGGTGTAGGCTGCGGAGGTCACCCGATCATGGGTCTTGACGTTTGGGAGCACGCCTACTATTTGAATTACCAGAACCGTCGTCCAGACTACATCTCCGCATTTTGGAGCGTGATTAACTGGGAGGTTGTTGCTCAAAAGTTTGCCGCTGCTAAATAAGCAGTAATAGAAGAAAATAAAACCCCCACTTGGCAGAGCCGAGTGGGGGTTTTATTAAAAAGAGGTGCTCAAGGAGTATTGAAATGATTAAAGGACGTCCTCTATTTTTTTAACAGCGCGTTTGATGTCGAAATAAAACCGTCCACCTATCGCTAAATTTGCTACCAGCGCAGGAGTTGGCACTACAGCAATCCCCGGTGCAAATTCAAAGAATAGGTCTGCGGGAAAATCACTTATTTCATAAGCGACCCCCAAGGGCACGCGAGCATAAAGCTGGCTCCCATCATCATTATAACTTTTTAAGTGTATTCCAAGTCCATAGTAGAGAGGAATACTGCCTTTTTCTGCGGTAATGATGTCGTAATTGTGCAAAAGGTAATCGACTCCTAGGCTTAAACCTTCTTGGCCACTAATAAGGTTGTACCCCACCGTGTATTGAAACGCCTGGGTTCCGTCTGTAAATTTCTTTACGCTAAAGCCAGAAGGCTCTCCGAGCGCGAGCCCAATGCCGTAATGTCCTTTATAATCTTGTGCAACGACCTGAAGTCCAATTAGTATTGCAGCAACGGTGAGTAATTTTCTCATTCTCTTAAAGTGTAGTTCGAGGTGGTTAAGGCAGTGGTATCCCAACAGGCGTAAGAGTCTAGTGTGATCCAGTCCCCGAGCACAACGTACCTACAATTCTT
>CAJWFD010000050.1 GCA_913031435.1 uncultured Cryomorphaceae bacterium | reverse complement strand
ATACAAGCTTATAGCCTGGACTATAACTACAATCATAATATTTGTGTTTTTCTTTGAACGAAATATAGACTATAAATGTTCATCAGATCGACAAATAAATCTCAAATGATGGAAGTTATTCACCGAATTTATAGATATCACGAGCAAACCTCATAATTCATGTCTCAAAATTGAGATGTATAATCACCAACCCAGTACAAAAATAAATTTTATACTATGTATAGCATGGTACCAGCTATTACCTATATATTTGTGTTAAATTAGTACTGTATTAAATTGTTGTTTCGTAGCTCCACAACAAAATTCGATCAAGCTCATATGCTTGTGATTCAAGAAGGGACTTCTACCCTACTCACTGAATACGGCAATTTTACCCTAAATAAAAACTCTCGCAATGAACATTGAGAATACCAAAGCTCAAATGAGAAAAGGAATATTAGAATATTGTATTCTAGGTATCCTGAGCTCAGGAGATTCCTACACTTCTGATATTATTGAGGAATTGAAAAAGGCAAAACTTATTGTGGTTGAAGGAACCCTCTACCCCTTACTCACCAGGCTTAAAAACGCAGGTTTACTGGAATACCGTTGGGAAGAAAGTAATTCTGGTCCGCCTCGAAAATACTATTCCTTATCAGAAAACGGACTTTCTTTCCAACGTGATCTAAAACAAACATGGGAAGGATTAAGTGAAGCTGTTAACCATCTTACTACACCTAAATAAGCCTTATGAATAAAACAATTAACATTAACCTATCCGGTATTGTCTTCCATTTGGATGAGCAAGCTTATGAGGCCTTTAAGACCTACTTAAGTCAGGTGAAACAGGCCTTGTCGGGACAAGAAGGTGGTACCGAAATCATAGCTGATATTGAGGCTCGCATCGCGGAGTTGTTTTCACAGCGTTTGGAATCTTTCAAACGTTCCGTGGTGATTACATCCGATATCTTCTTCATCATTGACACGTTAGGAAGACCCGAAGAATTTAAGGATGATGTGGAACCTGAGCATACTGATCCGGAAACTCCTAAAACTCAAAGGAGGTTTTTCAGGAACTCAGAAGAACAATTTATCGGAGGAGTTGCCAGTGGAATTGGAGCATACTTTGGAATTGAAACCGTTTGGATTAGAATTATATTTCTAGTGCTGCTGTTCTTTACAGGCATCGGTTTAATCACCTATATTATATTATGGGCTGCCATTCCCGAAGCAAAAACCACGGCTCAAAAACTTCAAATGAAAGGGGAGCCGGTGAACCTAAGTAATATCGAAAAAAGTGTGAAAGAGGAGCTTGATGGCGTTAAGGATCGCTTCAGTAAATTTCGAGACGACAATAAAGGATCTGCAGGAAAAATAAATTCTGCAGCACATAGGTTCTTCTCTTTTATTCTTAACATAATCGAAGGAATCGCTAGATTCATCTTTAAGTTTTTAAGTATCATCCTGATCATTATTGCGAGTTTCATTGGATTTTTTGTCTTTGTCGGGCTCTTGGGAATGGTTGGAAGCAGTTGGAATATAAATATTACTGGGTTTGACTTTATCTCATATGGCGGTCATATACTGGGACTTAACGGTGCTGAAGCCATTTTAGGTAGCGGCTTACTGTTAAACTTAATACGCATTGGAACATTACTTACACTGTTATTCCCAATATTTGGACTGATCGTTCTTCTTGCTAAATCATTTAAGAGGCCTATTCCCAATGCAAAAAGACTAACCTTAGTTGGAGGAATTAGTTTTATCATCGGTTTAATCCTAATTATTTACAGTGGAATTACGGTCGCAAGCAGTTTTGATGTCAAGGCGACGGAGATGGAGACCATAGCGTTAAAGGGTCATCAATTCGATCTTCAGGCTGATTTACTCGAAGATTCAGATCCTTTTCTCTTTGAAATTGACGACGATAAATTAAGAATCGAAAATGTCAAGCTCAATGTAAAAAAATCGTTCGACTCCATAGTTACACTTGTTATTAAGCATCAGGCTTACGGGAAAAACAACTCCGATGCACGAAATAGAGCACAGCGCTTTGACTACCCTATTGATCAAACCGGAAGCATTTTGTCATTAAACGAATATTTCACGGTTCCTAAAGATGCTTTGTATAGGGGACAAGAATTAAAAGCGACTCTATATCTTCCCGTGGGCTCTATAATTTTCTTAGACCCTAGTGTTGAAAACCTGATTTATGACGTCGAAAACATCTACGATATGACGGACCGAGAGATGATAGGTCATACTTGGGAAATGAGAAATACTGGATTAACCTGCCTAGATTGTCAAGACGTTCAAAAATACTATAACGAGAATGAAGTCTCCGAAGCAGAAGATGCGATTGAAAAGGTCAATGAAGAACTTAAAGAATTGGGAGATAACATCGAACAGGAGATAGAACGACTAGAACAAAAGCTGAGAAGTCTGAAATATAAATAGCCTGACTTATCTTTTTACCCAATACAATGAAAAATCCGCTTCTGTCAACAGGAGCGGATTTTTAGGGTAAAAAGATACCCAATACAATGAAAAATCCGCCAAGTACGATCAATACCCACTTGCTCATTGGGTTCTTCACTTGGCCATTCATCGTCAATCTTGTAAAGACAAAACTCAATACGAACCAAGAAATATAGTTTTCCAATGGCACGTCTACAGACTGCCATTTCCACCATTCGAGGCCTATAGCTACTGGTTCAATAAATATATCCATCAAAAGCATTCCCAAGCCTGTAGCTAAACTAATCAGAGTTTTATTCGAACTCATCTGAGAAAAAACATCAGTAAAGGATCGCAATAAAATCCACCAGAGCGCGCCAAGTATGAGAGGTGTTCCCAGCAAACGTGGCCCTAATATGCCACTGTAGGTGTATTCTCCAAAGGGAAAGCCCGTATTTGTACCTATCATTTCAACTAAGAAACCCATTAAAACAGGTAAGGCGTAAAGAAGAGGCCTCTTCACTTCGTCAGAGGTAATGAGGTAAACAACAGAAAGTAGTAATAAATTTAGTGGCGTAAGCATAGCAAAATCGGAAGACCGGGGTCCATCTAATAAAAGGAACCCTAGGGCCCCTACAAGATGGAAAACAGCGATAACCCAGCTTCCATAATTTCTAAACCAAGACTGTATTTCAGCTCTATTCATCATTTTCTAGCCACCAATCTGTGGCAATTTTGGCACTTAATAAACATAAAGGTACGCCTCCGCCAGGATGGGCACTACCTCCGCAAAAATACAACCCATGGACGCTACTTTTCTTGTTTGGGTGGCGAAAAAAAGCAGCCATCCGATCGTTAGAACTGGTGCCGTATAGCGCTCCACCGACACTAGAGGTTTTACGCTCAATACTACGAGGGTCGAGCAATTCTTCCGTCATTATTAGTGGTTCAATATCAATTCCTAACTCCTGATTAAGTCTATCGAGTATAGACTTTTTAACCTTGGGGATAATATCATCCCAGGCCTGTCCCTGATTTGATGGGACATTAATCATCACGAACCAATTCTCGTGCCCAATAGGGGCATCTGTCTTTTCTAATTTGCTGGTAATGTTTACGTACACCGTAGGATCTTCCCAAAATGCGCCATTGTGCTGAATCGCATCAAATTCCTTTTGATAGTCGTCGGAAAAGAAAATATTATGAAGATCTAGTTCCGGGAAAGAACCTTTAATGCCCCAATAAAATATCAATGCGCTAGAACTAGGCTCCTGTTTGAGGGTTTTCTTTGGGCGCTTGATTTCCGGAGGCAATAAGTGCGAGTATGCGTGCTTCACATCACTATTAACAAATACGGTGTCACAAGGATGCTCTATACCATTTGCCTGCACGCCCACCATTTTATTTTGCACAGAGGTCAACTTCTCTACTTTATGACCTAAATGAAATTCAACTCCAAGTTTTAGTGCCAATTTTGTGAGACTTTGAGAAATTTCATGCATGCCACCTCTCGGCAGGTAGGTACCTAAACCATGTTCTAAATGTGTGATCATTTGCATAATCCCTGGTGTCAAAAAAGGAGATGATCCGTTGTAGGTGGCATACCTGTTAAAAAGCTGTATCAATTTAGGATCCTTGAAGTACTTCTTGTTTTCCTCATCTAAGGATGAAAACAAGCCCAACGATGGAATAGCACGAAGCACTTTTAGAACATCTAACGTCATAAATGTTGAAAGCTTGTGCAAGCTGTTTTCTAAGAAATATGGTGAAGTCAGGTTGTATTTTTTAGCGGCATCAGAAAAATAATCAGCGACTCTACTGGCCTCCATTGTTGAGAAATTACTCGAAATGACCTCTATGTTTTTATCTAATTGAGGATACATCGAGAAACGGGTACCATCACGCCAAAAGTAATTACATACCTTATCATGGGAATGATAATTGAAATGATCTCTAGGATTCTCACCTGCTAATTTAAAAAGATCATCAACCAGGTAAGGCAAGGTGAATAACGAAGGACCCGCATCGAAGCGGAATCCATCCTTCTCAAATGATGTTACCTTGCCTCCAGTATAGCTATTTTGTTCGTAAACATGGACTTTAGCTCCAGCTACTGCAGCTCGAATTGCAGCGGATAAACCGGCAATTCCAGAACCTACAACGGCTACTCTATTGTTATTTATGGATGTGGTGGTCTGATTTTTCATCTTTATAAAAACAAGGTACAATCCAATTTGTTGTAAAGCTGTGGGAAAAAATATAAATAGAATTGCATTGGCCATTATTACAGCTGCTCTGTTACTGAGTATTCTGTGGCCCTATGAACCTAAACTCATTGATTGGTCGAAGACACCAACGTACCAGGTTTTAGAAAGTGATGAGATTTATTTTAACAATACCAGAATTGTTCAGTACCGAACAGATGAGTCTCCAGAATTGACCCAGCAAGGTTTTAAGACACATAGATCCACGAGAGCGCTGCGTGATACTACGTTGACTTACCTGAATTTTGTGATCATCAATAATTGGAGAAATGACCAAGCCTATATTGTAGCTGAACCGAGCAATCGCAGGTTTTTCAGAGATCCCATGGTCGTTATTACTGGGACAAAAACATTTAATATTGATCTTGATCATATGGATTTCGAGGAGCACTATGAATTAGCGGCATCCCTGTTTGAATCCTCCCTAGGATATACTCGTCCATTCATCATTCAAGGTGGAGATTCTTTATTACTGTATGGAACACAAGTAAATGAGAAAGTCAACGCAGCTGTCTTAAAGGATTACTTCAGACTAATTGGTAGGTTTCAGTAATTCTATTACTTTCTTTTCGAGACAGCACGAATACTGAGTAATTGGACAACCAAGGCAAAGCCCACTGAACTATAAACGTATGGCTTGGGGATTTCAATATGGGCACTCTCTGCAATAAGTACCGTTCCAATCATGATCAAGAAACTCAATGCTAATATCTGAAGAGCCATGTGCTTTTCAATATACGCACCTATAGGTTTCGCGAAAACAAGCATAATACCCATGGATATGACTACAGCTATAATCATAATGGCAATGTTCTCCGTCATTCCTATTGCCGTTAAAACGCTGTCAAAACTAAATACAATATCTAAAAGACCTATTTGAATAATGGCACCAACAAGGGTACTTGATTTACGATCATTTACATGGCCTTTACCTTCTGTCTTTTTGACGATTTCAGTGGAAGCTTTAGCCAATAAGAAAACGCCTCCTATAAAAAGGATTGCATCTCGTCCTGACACAGGATGGTTTCCCAATTCAAAAATAGGTACCGTGAGCCCTATAAGCCAGGTGATTCCAAGCAACATAAGCACTCTAAACAGCATCGCAAGACTAATCCCTATATGCCTTGCCTTTGGCTGAATCTTAGGATCTAAATCTTGCGTAACAAGTGAAATAAAAATAATATTATCTATCCCAAGGACGATTTCTAAAAACGTCAATGTTACTAATGACAATAATCCATCAATACTTAGTAATGCTTCCATGGCTAGGGATAGTTTGAATGAGGTGCTAAGGGCATATTTAACTCGTCTATGATCTATATTTACCTATTATGGATGACAAGCAACGCATAGGATATCTCGAAGATAAGGTTAAAGGGCTTCAAGAAAATATAGCGATGTTATCGGATTGGTTAATCGAACTGAGAAAACTAATGACGAATTTAGAATTATTTGATCATTCTCAATATTCAAAGGAAACGATTTCTGTGCTTAGGGCTGCTATTGATACCTACCCTAGGCCCCCTGCTGCACAGGATATCATGATAGAACAAGACCACTTTAATGATAGCGATCTACTACATAAACATTGGCTATTAACGGAGCTTTCTCATGAGCTAAGAACACCGCTGAGTACCATACAAGGAATGTGCGATATGCTGAACTGCTCCATTGACAAAAGCAAGCAGCATAAGTACATAGAAATCATGTCTCGCAACCGCGAAATCATGATAACACTGATCGAAAAGGTACCTGGTTACAATAAAATCGCTAGTACAACACTTGATTCTAAATCAATTAAAACTAATATTGGAGATCTGTTTCAATTTTTAATAGACTCTTTTCAGCTCAGGTCAAAAAATAGCCTTGTTAACTTTACTTGTTTCCTAGACTTTAAGGAGCAATATGTACTCGTCGATCCTACTCTTTTGAGTCAAGTGATCATGAATTTACTGAGTAATGCCGAGAAATTCACCCCGCAAGGTAAGATTGCATTAAAGTCTGAAATTCTCCATGATAACGGAACTGAAATGACCTTTCAGACCTCTGTTGAAGACTCGGGTATAGGAATTAAAAAAAATAGCTTGACTACTGTTTTTGACCCATTTGTACAAGGAGAAACAACGTCGGAAGAAACAAATATTGGTTTGGGAATAGGACTATACATCACCAAAGAAATAATCTATAAAATGGGTGGTGAGATATGGGCGACGAGTGATCTTGGATTAGGCACTAAGGTGTGCTTTACACTGACCCTCCCAAAGATTCAGTAGAATTCTATATTTTATTCTGAAAGTAGGGGTAGCTTTCGTTTGGCCTCAAACTTCTCGTAAAAATATACCGTTCCTAAGATCAAGAGCGTACCATAGAATGCATCTTCAAGCGGAATTGTAGCCAACCTTACACCTAGATTTTCAGTATTATCGTACCACACCAATGGACTGTCGGTGAAACTTCCCGTAAGAATTGAATTTTTTATAAAAAATGGAATCA
>CAJWFD010000049.1 GCA_913031435.1 uncultured Cryomorphaceae bacterium | reverse complement strand
GTTAGCCCATCTTTAACGATATCCTGTAGTCCCTCGCTTGAAGCGCCAGCACCATAGAAATAAACGAAAGCTATTTTGGTGCGCAATTTTATGATCGCTTCATTCTCACCCAACTCCCCTTCAATAAAAGAGGCAGAATGAAAATAAGGATTAAAGCCCATGGTGGAGAAACGAGTATGCTCTGACCCATCTGAGTTGATGGCTACCCAGTCACATTTTGTTGATCCACTCTCTGCAATTAAAATCATAATAGAGGTAAAAATACGGATCGAGTGTTAACTCGACCCGTAGAAATCATATGGTATTAAGCGATACGCTCTACGAGGTCCGCCAAACGTGCAGAATACCCTGCTTCGTTGTCGTACCAGCCTAAAACTTTAACTAAGTTTCCTTTAGCGGAGGTGACACCAGCATCGAAAATACAGCTGTGCTTGTCGCCCACAATGTCAGAACTTACAATCGGATCTTCCGTGTACATTAAGATGCCTTTCAACGGTCCTTCTGCCGCCTCCTTCATAGCTGCATTAATTTCTTCAGCGGTAACATCTCTGCTTAATTGAACAGTAAGGTCAGTAGCAGAACCGGTGATTGTTGGAACGCGCATTGCGTAGCCATCCAATTTACCTTTTAGCTGAGGAAGAACGAGCGCTACTGCCTTAGCAGCACCTGTTGTGGTAGGAATCATATTCACTGCAGCAGCACGCGCTCGACGTTTGTCAGAGTGCGGGGCATCCTGAAGGTTTTGATCAGAAGTATAAGCGTGTATTGTACACATGAAACCACTAACGATACCAAACTTCTCGTCCAAGACTTTTGCCATAGGAGACAAACAGTTGGTGGTACACGAAGCGTTTGAAACCATTGTGTCAGCATCAGTGAGCTCGTCGTCATTAACGCCTAAAACAATAGTCTTAATATCACCTGATGCTGGAGCCGAAAGTGCGACTTTTTTAGCACCTGCCTTGATGTGCTTTGACATTCCGGCGTGATCGCGGAAAAACCCTGTAGACTCAACAACAACCTCGACGCCTAGCTCGCTCCAAGGAAGTGTTTCTGGATCCCGCTGGGCATAAACGGTGATTTCTTTACCGTTTACAATCAAGCTGTTCTCTGTATGCGAAACGGTTCCGTTAAAACGGCCATGAGCACTGTCGTACTTCAACAAGTGTGCTAGCATGTCTGTAGCGGTGAGGTCATTAATCGCAACGATATCGACTTTACTACTCTCCATCAAGTTTCGGAAGGTCAAACGACCAATTCGGCCAAAGCCGTTAATAGCAATTTTTGTACTCATAATAGAATGTGTTGTTAGGTTGCTAAGATTTTAGCGATAGTTAACATTTCTTCGTCAAGCGCGGTGGTCTTAGTAATAGCTTCTGATAAAGGTGTATAGACTACTTTTTGATTGATCATTCCTGTCATGACCTTTTCTTGTCCGTTCATTAATCCTTTGATTGCGTAGTAGCCTAACACAGATGCCAATACCCGGTCATTAGTGGAAGGAGACCCTCCGCGTTGCGTATGTCCCAAAGTAGTCACCTTCACATCTATGGAAGGAAATTCTTTTTTGATCGCAAGGGAGATGTCGAAAACGTCACCAAGGTGATTGCCTTCTGCAACCATGATAATATTTGAGGTTTTCTTATTTGCTTGAGCGCTGCGAAGATCTCTAAACAAATCATTAAAAGTTATTTTTTGCTCCGGTAGAATAATGCATAAAGCGCCCGTGGCAAGTCCTGTTGATGCCGCGATACAACCAGTGTCACGACCCATTACCTCAACAAGAAACAACCTGTTGTGCGAGGAGGCGGTATCACGAATTTTATCGACACTTTCAATCACCGTATTTGTTGCGGTATCGTAACCAATGGTATAGTCTGTGCCAAACAAATCATTGTCAATGGTCCCTGGTAAACCGATCACACGCATGCCGTGCTCTTCCGCAAGTTTTAACGCTCCAGTAAAAGAGCCATCACCACCAATAACAACTAGGGCATCAATGCCACGCTTCTTGAGGTTGGCAGCTGCTTTTGCTCGCCCAGAGGGAGTGCGAAACTCCTTACTTCTGGCACTTTTAAGAAAGGTGCCGCCTTGCGCAAGAATATTCTTCACATGCTTAGTCGAAAGCTCTAAGAGGTCATCTTCGATCATCCCTTCATAGCCGCGATACACTCCAAAAACCTTTTTTCCGTGGTATAGCGCAGTACGGGTCACCGCGCGAATAGCGGCATTCATGCCAGGAGCATCACCACCTGAAGTAAGAATTGCTATGTTGTTTATTTCTGCTGACATGCTACGAAGATAAGAACTAAGTGTAAATAATACACTTATTAAATTTTTCCTTGTTATCTTCAAACGGTCGCAAAACATAGCCACAAAAACATTTATTCATGCCCAATAGTATAGAGGTCAACTCCAACTTGAGTGTTGACTGTGTCATTTTTGGATTTGACGGAGAACGGCTAAATGTGCTCCTTATAGAAGAAAAAGATATTGGCCAAGGCTTACTTCGAAAGCGTTTACCTGGTGATTTGATTCACAAAGGAGAAGGTCTTGATGAGGCGGCAAATCGCGTTCTTTTTGAGTTGGCAAGTTTAAAAAACGTGCTTCTAAAGCAATGCCACACTTTTGGTGACCCCCATCGTGTTAATGACGAAAAAGATAAAAAATGGCTTGAAATTTATCGTAATAATCCTGAAGAACGCGTAGTAACCGTGTCGTACTACGCCCTGGTAAAAATGGCGAATTTCGTTCCGAACCCAGCAAGTTTTGCTGGAGAGGCTCTTTGGCAGAACATTCAAGATATTCCGGAATTGGCTTTTGATCACAATGAGATCGTTGAAGTCGCGCTATGGAAATTGCAACGCCACTTTGAGCTGAGTAAAATAGGCTATGAACTACTTCCGTCAAAGTTCACACTGAATCAGCTGCAGCAGCTACACGAGGCGATTACACAAGAGGAATTGGACAAGAGGAATTTTCGAAAAAAAATAGTTCGGGAGAAAATAATAGAGGCCACAGATGAAAAGCAGGAAGGAGTTCTGCACAAGCCTGCGCGACTTTACCGAATAAAACCCGGCCAATCTGCGCTCGGCAACTAGATTTTCTAAATTGGGATAAATAATGGGTGTATTTTGTTAAGGGCGCTTTAGAGTAATGTTTCTACGAAGTAGTGTATTCTGTACATTTGAAGATCTAACTCACTTAACGTACACTAATGAAAATCAAAGCACGTTTTTTCGTATTCCTCTTTGCGGTTCTTGGCTGGCATCACGTTAGTGCGCAATCGCTTTCCGGTATTGTCGTGGACGAATACAATGAGCCACTTCCTTATGTGTCAATTGCCGTAGACTCCGACGAAAACGCCATTCATGCTAAAGCGACAACAGACCTTAGCGGCCAGTATAGCTTGAACCTAAAAAAAGGCACTTATGACGTTACCTTCTCGTTTATAGGGTATCAGACAGAGACCAAATCGGTTCGTGTTGACGACAAAAAAGTGGTGAACTTTTCTATGAAGCCTTCGAAAACCCAGCTTGATGAAGTTGTTGTTATAGGTTATGGTGTCGCTCGTCGAAGAGACCTTACCGGTTCTGTGGTTAGTTTAAAATCGAAAGAATTAACAGACATCCCAACACCGTCATTTGAGAATGCCATTCAAGGGAAAGCAGCAGGCGTACAAGTAATTACAGGCTCTGGAATTGCAGGCTCTGGATCTATGGTACGTGTTAGGGGAGTTGCCTCAATTTCTGCCGGTGGAGATCCACTATACGTAGTAGACGGTATCCCTATTACACAGGATTATTTTTTAAATGGCAACAGAGGTGGATTTAACACTAATCCACTTGCAACAATCAACCCGAATGATATTGAGTCTATTGACATTTTAAAAGATGCAGCGGCCACGGGAATATATGGATCACGCGGCTCTAACGGTGTAGTGTTGATCACCACAAAGCGAGGTAAAAACAAAAAACTATCGTACAACTTCTCTTCACGTGTTGGGTTTTCTAACCCTACGGCATTGCCAAACATGATGAACAAGGACGAATACTTACAGATGTTTGAAGAGGCATGGGTAAATGACGGAAATGTTGGTGTGCCCGAGCTTCCTGGAAATAGAATGAGCTGGTCAGAGGCACAGGCCTTTGAGGGAACTGACTGGGTCCAAGAAACCATTCGCCCAGGAATCAAGCATGGATATGACTTCTCGGCCTCAAAAGGCTTTAAGGGAGGAAATTTCTACACGGGAATCTCGTACAATGACAACAACAGTTATTTAGCAGGAAACTCCTATGAACGATTGTCGGGCCGTTTCAATGTAGACTTTAATCTTACAGAAAAATTCAAACTTGGATTGAGCACCTCTATTTCACGTGGTGTTAACACTCGGATTGACGCTGCTTGGTCTGGTGGACTTGGTGAGGCGATGTCTCGAGCACTTCCTATTTATCCCATACGCTATGCCCAAGATGAATACGATGCAGACGGCAATCTAGTTGCAAATGCAGGTGATTACTGGTTAAAAGGTGGCGTGAGCTTAAATCCAGTGGCACAAAGAGAAATGAAGGACTGGACGGCCATAGAAGATCGTACGATCAACAACATCACAATGGACTATAGAGTGAGTGACGCTTGGACCATTCGCGGACAAGGGGCGTTTGATTACATGCATTTTGAAGACCATATTTGGGAAAAACCTGGATATGACCCAACGTATAAGGATACGCTTGGAAATTTCTTAGGACGAGCGAACATGTATCCTTACAGTGTTTGGAACACTTCCGGAAACGCTACGGCAAACTACATTAAGGATTTAGGAAAGGACCACCACATTAACTGGCTAATTGGCTCGGAATACCAGTACAATATGATTAAAAAGTTTGACGGGTATTACGACAGTGAAGCGGTAGGTCAAATACGAGAAACAGGAACATGGGTGAATGATCCCCTCAGCTATTTGGAAGAGTATGCGTTTGCCTCAGCGTTTACGAGGCTAAACTATAACTACAAGGGTAAATACTTTGCAGAAGCTCTAATCCGACGCGATGGCTCTTCAAAGTTTGGCCCGAACAATAAGTATGGAAACTTCCCTGCGGCATCTTTGGGTTGGATCATTTCGGATGAGGGCTTTATGGACAACCTCCCTAATGTTAATTTCCTTAAACTAAAAACCTCTGTGGGCAAGAATGGAAACTCTGCAATACCATCATACCAATGGTTTGGTTATTACAATGTAGCGAACAACGGTTATGGCGGAGAAACCTATCGCTATCCCGTGATTCGTGAAAATGCAAACCTTCGCTGGGAAACCTCCACTTCATTTGATGTTGGGCTGGAATACGGCTTTTTTCAAGACCGCTTTAGCGGGGAACTAGCGTGGTACCGTAAGCAGACGAATGATATGTTATTAAACGTGACTCTTCAGGGCTCTACGGGATTTGGCTCTTGGTGGGATAACGTAGGTAGTGTCTATAATACGGGAATCGAATTTGCCTTTAAGTCGCGGAACATTGTAACAGATAACTTTACTTGGACCACCGACTTTAACATTGCCCGTAATTACAATGAAATCACTTCAATTGGGGAGTATTCCCCTGATGCGGTAAGTGGTGGGACAAACGATACGCGGGTTGTTGTAGGTATGCCAATTGGAACAAATTACTTGGTTAAGTTCTCCCATGTAGACCCTACAAACGGCCTACCAGTGTATTTAACAAAGGATGGTGAAGAAACGTATACCTGGGATCTGCAAGACCGCGTTGCTTTAGGGAATGTCATGCCAGACGCGATAGGTGGCCTCACGAACACCTTTAACTACAAGAACTTTGAATTTAGCTTCTTGTGGGTATTTACCATAGGAGGAGACATTTACGATAGCTCTTCTAAGCGCCAAATGGGCGTGGTAACGGATTGGAACATGCGTACTGATCTCAACGACCGCTGGCAACAGCCTGGTGATGTTGCTACCTATCCAAGGCTTAGTCGAGACTACCGTACTTACGGAGCAAATACGGAGTGGATCAATACTGACCTTTGGCTTCATGACGGAAGCTACGCGCGACTGCGCAATGTTAAACTGTCCTATCGTGTTCCTCAAGAAAACTTGAAATTTGTGAAAGGCCTTACCGTTAATGTAACAGGAACAAACCTTCTGACATTAACGAACTTTATTGGCCTAGACCCTGAAATTGCTCGTGATTTTGAGAACGCAACGGATAGAAATATGTCACCAAACATCACTTACTTAACTCCTCCTCAAGAGAAGACTTATAACGTAGGGATCAACATTAACTTTTAATCTGAGGCGTGATGAAAAGAACAGCAGCATTTTTAGCACTCGTTATGATTGTGGTGGGAACTACATCGTGCGAGAGAATTTTAGATTTCAAGGCAAATACGGACAGTCAAATCCCCGCCGATTCTGCGATATTAAATATTGAAGATGCGGAGCAACTGCTTGTTAGTGTATACGACGTAGCGGCCAACGCGTTCAGTGGTCGCTTTCAGAACATCCCTGAAGTCATGTCAGATAACATGGCAGACCCACTTGGTCTAAACGGGGAATACGCACAGATTTATCGTTGGACATCGTCCTTTTTTAATGGCTCATTCGGGGGTGAATACCGTGATGCATATATTTCGATTTACCGTGCAAACACTTTACTTGAAGAGGTCGCAAACTTAGAAGGAGCGACACCGGAAAGCGTGAAGCGTATTTCTGCTGAGGCAAAATTTATTCGTGCTTTATGCCACTATCAGGTGGTTAGAATCTGGGCCATGCCTTATGGTTATACCGCTGACAACAGCCACCTAGGTATTCCACTGAAACTTTCTGCAGATCAAACGCCTCAAATGCGCGCGACGGTTGCACAGGTGTATGCAGCGATTGAGCAAGATCTTTTAGACGCAGAGCTAGACCTTCCCACGAGTAATGGGATCTTTGCCAACCAGATGTCTGCAAAAGCCCTCCTGGCTAAAGTATACCTTGAGAAGGGAGACTTCACGAAAGCAAAGACGAAAGCATCAGGGGTAATTAACTCTGGAACATACTCTTTAGAGCAAGACTTAACGAAGAGGTTCAACGACCATGTCAACGATAACCTACCTGCTGAATTTATTTTCACCCTAGTGAGCACAAACGAAATGGGCACCTCCGGACCTATAGTGGACGAACGTGGTCAAGGCTTTGTAGGAAATTACAGATCGGATGATCCAAACTCTAACCCGGCTCTAAAAGCCAGTTTAGACCTCTATGTAGCGGCTACTTCGGACACGAATGACCTTCGCGGTCAATTATGGTACGACGTTCGCAGCGCGGGTACGCCAGACGAAAACTATGTGATCAGTAAATTTGATGCAAGCTTCATCGACGTTCCTTTATTACACCTTACCGA
>CAJWFD010000048.1 GCA_913031435.1 uncultured Cryomorphaceae bacterium | reverse complement strand
GCCTCTAAGGGTTCACCTTGGGTTAGTGAACGGTGATTTTGAGGATCTGCCCAGCCCCGTGTGATGATATTATCGGTCATTTTGGTCTTTCGTCCTTTCGTCCAGGGTAGTGAAACCAGCCATACAGAGAGATTTGCCGCAGGCTTACTACTAGAAAGTGTAACGGTCACTTTAGCCGTACCTGAAAGGTGAACAGCCTCCGTCAATAAAGGAGTTACATAAAGCAATCTGTGGTTTGTTGTTTCTGCCTGAGCGAGTGAAGCACCTGAAAAAGAATAATTATCCACCAATTGCTCAATTCCTTCATGCGTTGATTTCTCAACACGTAGCATTCCGGTTTCAGGTGCACCCTTAGTCAAGTGCAGTTTCACCTCTGTGGCCTCAGGGTTTGGATATTCTTGATAAGGCGTAGGGTTTTCTGTCTTGTCATTTTCACGCACAATCCATGCTCTTGCGTCTTGCTCCACTCCATTTTCTATTCCATGCAGATACCTCGTAAACCAACGATTCATTAAGGTCATGGGTGGTGGTCCTCCATGGCCGTTTTGGTGGTAGTATATTTGAGTGGGTAGGCCCTTTTCTTTCGCTGCTTTGTATATCCGGTAACTGTGCTCAGGCATCACATTCCAATCGTTAAATCCATGCGACATCAACAGGGCTGCTTTCATGGGCTCCATGTCATTTAAATAATCTCGTCCAGCCCAGAAGTCATTATAATCGCCGGTAATTCTGTCCATACCGTTCTTCATTTCTGTATCCCTAACGGTAGCATTGTTGAAGGCACGTTTGGATTCATCTCCACTATGTATGAACTCATAAAGGACATCAATGTCTTCCCCTAAATAGCCTCCAGGAGATCGTACTAAACCGTTGGAGCGATAGTAGTGATAGTAGGAGGTGTTGGGGGCTATAGGAATAATAGCTTCAAGACCAGAAACACCAGTAGTTGCCGCAGCTAAGGGTATAGTCCCGTTGTAGGACGTGCCGGTCATCCCGACTTTTCCAGTAGACCAAAAGGCTACTACAATCTCATCTCCTTCTAGCGACGTATATCCGGGTTTGCGGCCACACAACCAGTCAATTACGGCCTTAGGTGCTAAAGATTCATTGTCTCCGCCCACTGTGGGTGCTCCTTGAGATAACCCTGTCCCAGGAGAAGAGGAGTGTACCACTATATAACCACGAGGCACCCATTTTTTAATATGTGAATTTGAAATAATGGGTCTTTTACCCGTTCTAACCACCTCTGGATGCAGGTGATCTTTTCCTTCTACACCAAGCTCATGCTTCACGTCCCAGAATAAACCGTCAATAGGAGCTGCTACTCCAGCAAAATACGGACTAGAAACATAGATGACGGGCAACTTTAGCCCCTCGCTATCTGTTTGATAAGGCCTGGTCACAGCAACATGCATTCGATCTAACTTCCCGTCACCGTCAGTGTCAAAATCTGCTTCAACCCATAGATCATGACGAATCCACTTTTTAGAATCCTTGAATTCAGAAACTATTTGTGCTTCACCATCTTTAAAAATAGGAGTTGATTTCTTTGCTCTTTGGGCATGTAAGTTGATCGAGGGAATTATTATAAGCGATATAAGGAAGAGTAACTCAGTCAATTTTTTCATAACAGCTTTTTTAATGATCGCCAAATAGCGTCTGATTTAAAGTAGTTCCTGCTGTGGTCGTATATCCACGACCATTACCTCCAAAGAGGTGGTTCCACGATAATAGTTCAAGGTAAGGGATACTAGGGCATCAAAGCTTCCCCCTTCCGCAAAATCGGTAGCTAAATGCCCCTTGCCAAATGCGATTCCCGAGATGGATGGACCGCCGCTGGCATGTTTTATATGAAGTTTCAGATGAGAGGAGTCGCTGCCTACAGCCTTTGTTTTTCCTGCATCAATGAGGTCTTTCAGTAAGAAAACAGGGGTAGGGTTTTCAGGGCCATGAGGCTCTAATTGAACCATTATTTTATGAAACCTATCATTGAATTGAGAAAGGTGAGCCTGGGCATCATACAGAAGCTCTGGAACTAATTGCTCTGGTTTCAAGTGTGCTTTACAATAATTTTCAAAAGCTTTCTTAAAATGTGGAAGCTGGCTCTCATGTAAGGTCATTCCTGCAGCATATTTATGACCTCCAAATTGAATGAGGTGCTGTTCACATGCACTGAGTGCTTCATAAAGGTCAAAGTCTATAACACTACGTGCACTGCCTGCTAGTTTATCGCCACTTTTGGTGAGAATGATGGTGGGACGGTAGTGGTGTTCGACTATTTTACTTGCGACAATACCTACAACTCCCTTGTGCCAGTGTGGTGCATACAGCACATTAGAGTAGGGGTATAGCGCGGTGTCTAGCTGCTGCTTGGCCTGCTCAAATATTTCGCCTTGTGCAGCCCTTCTGTCTGTATTAAAAACATGAATAGCTGCGGCCAATTCCTGTTGCTCACTCTGTTGCTTGGAGCGTAAAAGCTCTACTGCCCGCAGACCACTTTCCATTCTTCCTGCTGCATTAATTCTAGGGCCTATGGTAAAGCTGAGATCCCGGAAACTCAATGTCTCAGGAGTTTTTCCTGCGCTTTCAATGAGTGCGAGAAGCCCAGGCCTGCAAGCCCCTGTACGGAGCAGTTGCATTCCATGGGAAGCCATGATACGGTTCTCACCACTGATATGTACGATATCCGCCGCAATGGAAATGGCACATAAATCGAGCAACGGGTATAGGTAATGTTCCAGTGGCAGACCCCAGCGATCACAGAGTCCCTGGCATAGCTTGAATCCTACTCCACAACCTGAGAGCTCTTTATATGGATATAGGCAATCTACTCTTTTTGGGTTAAGTATTGCTTTTGCTTTTGGTAGTTCATCGTCTGGCCTGTGGTGGTCACAAACGATAATATCAATCCCTAAGCTATTCGCATGGTTGATCTGGTCAAAAGCTTTAATGCCACAATCCAGCGCAATAATGAGTGTAATACCTAATTCAGCTGCAGTATTGATGCCGTCAAATGAAAGTCCATAACCTTCCTTATACCGATCTGGTATGTAGGCTTCAATAGGGAATTTACCGTCTAAAAACTCTGATACGAGTGCCACAGAGGTGGTGCCGTCTACATCATAGTCGCCATAGACCATTATGTGTTCTTGAGTGATACGAGCCTTTTCTATGCGCTCAACGGCCACGTCCATATCCTTCATCCTGTAAGGATCATGTAGGTGGGCAATAGATGGTCGAAAAAATTCTTTAGCACCCGAAAAGTCTTTCACTCCACGTGAAGCTAAAAGATGGGATAGAAGTGGGTCTTTCGTAACCTGTGCAGTAAGTGCTTGGGTAATTCCGGCATTAGGCACAGGTAAAGACCGCCAGCGCATCAGGAGTCTTTTTTTATTAAGGAAGTTTGGTAATCAATACTGTATTTGTGCACTAAAGAAAAGAGTTCATGAATAAATGCTGGAGAGATTCCTTTCCCTTCTGCTAGAGAGGTTTGTTCTTGCACAAGCTTCAACCATCGCTCCATTTGAAAAATACTCAAGCCTTCGCGCTCCTTGATCGACGCGATATCTTTTACTCTGTCAAACCGTTTCTTTAAAATATCCACCATTTCCTGATCTAAGACATCTAAGGCTTCGCGTAGTTTTGCTAATTCAGGATGGGATTCGAGCGGAATGTTGGTACGGATCTTCAGATGGCCAATGATCTCGCTTAGTCGTTTTGGTGTGATTTGCTGCTGGGCATCGCTGAGTGCACAATCTGGATCGTGATGACTTTCAACCATCAACCCTTCCATTCTAAGATCCATAGCTACCTGACTCACCTCTTCTACAAGGCTCCGCTTTCCGGCTATATGGCTAGGGTCACATATGATTTTAATGTCTGGCATAAGCGCGCGTAAGTCGAAACTGTGCTGCCATCCCGGTGCATTTCTATACAAGCTCTTCGCCGTTGAAAAGAATCCGCGATGTACTGCAGCAATCCGCTCCACACCTGCTTTTTGAAAACGTTCAATAGCCCCTGCCCAAAGACCAATTTCCGCATGAATAGGGTTCTTCACTAATATAGGTATGTTCACTCCTCTAATGGCCTCAGCAATCTCTTGCACATAAAACGGATTCACAGTGGTACGGGCACCTATCCACAATACATCAGCTCCTTCTTTTAGCGCTAATTCGACATGTTCCGCGTTTGCTACCTCAACGGTAACGGGTGTTTGAATGGCCTTTCCAGCTTCTACGAGCCAACGCATTGCCTCTGCACCGATTCCTTCAAAACTGCCTGGTTTCGTGCGTGGCTTCCATACCCCTCCTCGCAATAGGCTGATGGGTGTGGCTGCTTTTAATTCCTGAGCAGTCTGTAAAATTTGTTCAGGACTCTCTACACTACATGGACCGGCAATAAGTAGCGGACTTTCGCCAGGATGATCAAACCATTCGTATATGTTCTGGTTATTTATTTCTTTCATGTCCTTATAACAAGTAAGCGTTGTTATTGTTGGCGTTATTTTCCTCCAATACAGAGTACTATTTCGCCCTTTAATCCGCCACGTTCCTGAACAATTGTATGTACTTCACTCGCAGTGCCGCGTAGAGTTTCTTCGAATTTTTTGGAGATTTCTCGACTGATAGAAACCGGCCGGTCTGGTCCACAAGTATCTACAATCTGGCCTAAGGTCTTTATGATTTTGTGCGGGCTTTCGTAGAGAACTACTGTTTTCAAACTATCTGCAATTTGCTGGAGCTTGGTTTGACGCCCTTTCTTTGGTGGTAAGAAACCTTCAAAATAAAAGGTGTCACAGGGAAGACCACTATTGACGAGTGCGGGTACAAAAGCAGTGGCCCCTGGCAAGGTAATGACCTCGATACCTGAATTTACGGCTTCGCGAATCAATAAAAATCCAGGATCACTTATCCCTGGAGTACCTGCGTCACTCACTAAGGCGATGACAATACCACTTTTTAATTGGCCTATAAAACGCCCTAGCACTTTATGCTCGTTGTGCATGTGGAAGGACTGCTTTGGCGTACTGATTTCGTAATGTGAGGTCAGTTTACCTGTAGTACGTGTATCCTCGGCTAATATTAAATCCGCCTCTTTCATCACCCTGATGGCTCGAAAGGTCATGTCTTCTAAATTTCCTACTGGTGTAGGTACGACGTAAAGGATCCCAGACATTAGCTAAAGCGTTGTTCTACGGCGCTCATAAATCGCGCTGCTGTTTCCTCTTGCTTGTCCCAACTGTAGTCAGGGGCAACGTGCGTTTGGAGAAAGTCTTGTGCTTCCGCTAATCTATTCAGTGTATTGAGTTGGCTAACAACCCTGTTAAAGTCTTCTGTTGATCCGTCAAATAGATTTTTGACATAACCTAGGCGGTCGTTGAGCCCAAACTTTAAAACATTTTGGGCAAAGGAATCATTCAGTGATTTCTTCTCTTCACTCTTTTGAGCACGTTCAGCAACGCTTTCTGTGGTTACCTGAGGTGCTTGTTCAGCGTCAAGCTCTGCAGGGTCCTCGAACAGTGGCATTACGACTTTATCAGGCTCCAACGTTTGCTCGGATGGCAGCACCTCCATAACAGGGGGTAAAGTCTCTGATAAGTCTGGTTCATTGATTGCAACGAGCGAAGGAGTTACTTCAGCGTGCTCGAATGAACTATTAAGTTGAGAAATACGTGCCTTGAGCTGTGCTTCTAGATCATTTTGGGCTGCTTTAAATTGATCTTGAATCTGCTCTTGAGCAGACAAAAGCGCAAATTTTTTGTAGAGCTCTAGTGTCGCTTGAGCCGCGTCATTACTGCTTTTATTCTTAATGTCAAGTGCTAACGTAGCCAATTCCTGTTCTATTTCTTTTCTCTTACTCATAAGCCTTTCGCTCTGCTTCTTATTTATCTACCTTTAACTCTTTCAAAGTAGCACTAAAGTCACCTCATGTTTCAAAGCGGAGTAGAATTTAACCAACAATTAGGAGGCTGGATAGAAGTAGTCTGTGGTCCCATGTTCAGTGGAAAAACAGAAGAACTCATTCGCCGAATGCGCCGTGCTCAAATTGCCGGTCAAAAAATAGAGATTTTCAAGCCATCTTCTGACATCCGTTATGATGACAAAGAGGTGGTAAGTCACGATAAAAACTCAATCCCTTCCACCCCGATCGAAAGCTCGTCTAACATTCTTTTGCTCGCGGATGATGTCCAGGTCGTCGGAATTGATGAGGCCCAGTTTTTTGACGAAGGCATCATTGAAGTTGCTAATACACTAGCTAATCAAGGCAAGCGTGTCGTTGTAGCAGGGTTGGATTTGGATTTTATGGGCCGCCCTTTTGGCCCCATGCCGCACCTACTTGCCACGGCAGAGTATGTGACGAAGCTCCATGCTATTTGTCGTCGTACAGGCGGACCGGCGCACTACAGTTTTAGAAAAGTAGCTGGTGATCAGACTTTTATGCTTGGTGAAACTCATGAATATGAGCCCGTCTCTAGGGTGGTATACAATCAACTAAACGCCAAAAAGGTTGGGGATCACCGCGAGTAGCATAGCGACTCCTTCTGGTGCCGATATTATAGGCCCGGCCGAAGCCTCTTTCGAGCGCTTTGCTTTTGATTCACGCCGTATACACAGTGGCAGCCCTTCTTGCTTTATTGCCATACAAACTAGGTCTGCAGACGGACATCTTTATATTGCCCAGGCAATCGAAAAGGGAGCTTCAGTGGTGATTTGTAGAGATCCTCATGAACACGCATTATCACATCCAAATACCGCTTTTGTTATTCATGAGCAGCCCTTAGAGGTCCTCCGAAATTGGGCAGCATTGAAAAGAGCTGCGCTAACTGGGCCAGTGCTAGCTATAACGGGTAGTAATGGTAAAACAGTAGTCAAAGAATGGATCTATCAGTTGCTTGGTAACGCCAATGAAGTTCACCGTACACCGGGTAGCTTCAATAGTGAAATTGGAGTGCCATTGACGCTTAGTAGTTTAAAGCCAAGCCACAGCTCTGCCATTATTGAGGTAGGCATAGATCGGCCAGGAGTCATGGGGAGACACGAGGATTTGGCCCATCCAAAATTTGGGGTATTCACTAACTTAGGAGATGCGCATCACGAGCATTTCGAGCGTAACGATCATAAATTCCAAGAAAAGTGGCAGCTTTTTGTTCGTTGCGAGCGAGTTGCTATGTCTAGACGCTGGTACGATAAAGCAATTGAACTGGGTTTAAGTGTCCCAAACCCAATATTGTGGGGGAGAGGTGAAGCATTAGATCCATCCGATTTTCCTGAACTTCCTTTTACGGGAGGTCATCATTTAGAAAATGCCATGAATGCCGTCGCTGGGGCGACATTACTTGGAGCGACTGTTGCAGAAATTCGCAGCAGGCTCTCTACACTTGAGCCTATAGAAATGCGCATGCAAATGCGAAGTGCTCGGGGTGGAGGTTATCTTCTCGAGGACACTTACAGTT
>CAJWFD010000047.1 GCA_913031435.1 uncultured Cryomorphaceae bacterium | reverse complement strand
ATTCCCATTAATTGACGTTTAATGCGGTAATATGGTTAAATACCGGTTAAAACAACCTGTTGTATCGCCGTTCTTCTCGTTAAATTTGAGAGGTACGATGTACATTAATTACTAACCATAATAATTTTTTATGAAAAATCTCTACGCTTTAGCACTAGCGCTATTCTTCGGAATAACCGCTTTTGCACAAACGACCTACAGCGTTACCTTCCAGGTTGACATGGGCTCTGCCACAGTCAGTACAAATGGGATTCACGCGGCAGGATCATTTCAAAGCTGGTCGCCCAGCACTACAGCACTTTCACAGGTGGGTTCAACAACTATCTATGCTACAACTGTTACTGTGAACGCAGGACAATTAGAGTATAAATTTTTAAACGGTAACGCATGGGGTGATGATGAATCAGTTCCCGCGCCTGTTCAGGTAGGTACTAATGGAAACAGCAACCGTTGGGCGGTGATCTCTCAAGACACAACCCTTCCTGCTGTTATGTTTGCGGGATCAGCTCCTGCTGGCCAGAAAGCCATCCAAATGAAAGTTAATATGGCACTGCAAACGGTTTCTTCTGATTCCGTTCACGTTGCAGGAAGTTTCCAAGGTTGGGATCCGGCAAAAACGCTGATGGTCAACTTCGATGGTGTTCACCGTGCTATAGCCTATGTAAGTAAAACAGATTCGGTCTATTTTAAATTTATCAATGGTAATGGCTGGAGTGCTGTAGAATCGGTTCCTGCAACCTGTCAAGCTTCAACAGCGGGCATCAACCAAGGAGATAATCGTTTTTATACGGATACCCTTAGCGGTATTTATGAGGTGTGTTACACACAATGTGGTCCATGTACAATCGTTCCAACGTATGACATTACCGTAAACGTTGATGTGAGTTCATTGACTGCGTGTTCTACGCTAGATTCTGTTTCTTTAGCAGGGCCGATCAACGGATGGGGCGGTGAGAATATGTCAGATCCTGATGGAGATGGTATTTACTCCATTTCTTATTTGGGTGTTGATTCAGGAGATTTTCAGTTCAAGGCACGTTACCACGTTAGTGGCGCGACCAACTGGGAAGGTGGTGGCAACAAAGTCATTATAGTTTCTTCAGATTCAGCTGTAGCACCGCGCTGTTTTGGAAATGACAATTACGGTCCTTGTACCGCTGTTCCCGCAACCGCTGACGTAACGTTCATTGTGGACTTCACACAAGCATCATTTACTCCGGCTGACACGATTTTCTTAATGGGTAATTTCACCCAGTGGGGTGACAACCCTATCGCAATGACGCAGCACACGGTGGCTGGTCAGTATATCACAACCGTTCCTAGCTATTGTCCAGGGAGCATGGAATACCGCTTCTCTAACGGAGATGCTTCTGATATGTCTAATCACGAGCCAATTGATTCTGCCTGTGGTGTTGATAACGGTGTGGGGTCTTATAATAGATTCTGGGCACGTTCAGGTTCGGCGGATACATTACGTCATACCTACGGAACATGTTCGTTTGTAAGCGTTAACGAGAATGATCTAAATCAAGTCTCAGTCCGACCTAACCCTATGACAGAAATTACCACAATTGTATTGGGTACTTCGGATTTCTACAGCGTACAAATAATGGACATCACTGGCCGTATTGTAGCAGGATATGAACACATTCAGGGTGATATTGAAATTGTTCGCAACAACATGGTGCGGGGAATGTATTTCGTAAACATCGCCAACACAACAGGTAACGTGAAGACGTTGAAATTAATCGTAGAGTAAAATTCTATTGGCAAGTTTTAACCACGAAACGACCCCGTTTGGCATCGCCAAGCGGGGTCGTTTTTTTTAATTCAAGTGATACTAGGATTATTGTCGCTGTGGCATCACAAGGTGTTTAAAGGGGCAATAAAGCGCTCTTTTGACTGAAGGAGTTTTATACTTACGTCACTAATCCGTTTTCAACAGCAAACCGGACCAGACCAGCAGTATTGCTCATGCCTAATTTATTTAGAATGTTTTGTCGATGGTTGTCGATGGTTCGCTTAGATAAGAACAACATTTTGGAAATCTCTTCATTTGTCAGTTGGTCGCAGATCAACTTAATGATTTCAACTTCACGTTTGCTAAGCCGGGAGAGGGAGGGGTTGTCTGCATTGAGTTCAATACTTGATTTACCAAGAATACGATGCTCAATTAATTCGTTTGCCAATCGCAACGAGAAGTAAACCTTGCCTTTAAGAACACTATCGATAGCTTCTACAAGGCCTTTTGCTGACAAGTTTTTTGTCACATAACCACGAGCACCTGCCTTGAGCATATTGCCCGCGTAGGTATGGTCGTCGTAATTAGATAAAGTAAGAATGTATTGATTTGGATAAAGGTTGATAACACTTTTTGTCAATACGGCCCCGTTGGTTTCTTCGAGTTGATAGTCCATTATGATGAGATCAAACTTGTTGTTTTTCAACATGAGCATTGTTTCTACAGCGCTTCCTGCTTCTGAAATAGTGAAAACGTAAGTGTCAAATTCACCTAATTCAAGCATGGTTTTAATACCATCACGAACGATTGGGTGGTCGTCGATTATCAGTATTTTTACGGTAGTTTTCTCCATGGGATAATGTGTTAGTCTTAGGTAAATATACTAAGGTTTCAATATTGTGGTAGAATTTGACGTAGTAAATTCTTGATAATCAGATATATTATTAAGAGATGTAAGTGCAACATCTGTTGTTTTAGGCGGTTGATCTAAAAAAACACCTATATTTGCCGAAACTTTTTGGCACTCAAAAGGGGGCTTCGGTCCCCTCTTTTATTGCCGGTGATTTATGGAGTACGCAGTAATAGAGCAAGCGGCAAAGCTTGCAGTTGAAGAAAACAATGCTTTTTTAGTTGAGCTTGAAGTCAAGCCTAACAATGTCATTATCGCTTTTATCGATTCTGATGAAGGTCTTAACATGGACCAGATTAAGATGATTAATCGCAGGATGGAGGCGGAGTTCGATAGAGAGATTGAAGATTTCAACCTCACTATTAGTAGTCCAGATTTGAATCGCCCGCTGAAGACTTTACGTCAGTATAAAAAGAATATTGGAAGGTTCTTAAAAGTAAAATTTAGTGACCGCGAGGAAGAAGGAGAGTTACTTGAAGTAACTGAAGAGCATATAGTTTTGAGCGTGCCACAGCAAAAGAAAAGCGCGCCAAACCAGGAATTGAAAATAGATTTTAGCGATCTTACAGAAGCTAAGGTTGCGATTAGATTTAAATAAGACCATTTAGTTAATATTATCAATGGAGAATCAAGCGATTATTGAAAGTTTCCTCGCCTTTAAAGAGGAGAAGAATATCGACAGAACCACTTTGATGGCTTTCATTGAAGAAGCCTTCCGTAACCAGCTTCGTAAGAAGTATGAAACGGATGAGAACTTTGATGTGATTGTTAACCCAGACAAAGGTGATTTAGAGATTTGGCGCAACAGAACCGTTGTGTTAGATGGTGAGGTTGAAGATGAAAACTTAGAGATTGAACTTACTGCGGCACTGAAAATAGAGCCAGATTACGAAGTTGGTGAAGAGGTTTCGGAAGAGGTAAAGCTTATAGACCTTGGTCGTCGTTTTATTTTGGCTTTTCGCCAGAATTTAGTAAGTCGTATTCAAGAGCATGATAACGCTGAACTGTTCAAACGTTACAAGGACTTAGAAGGCGAGATCATTACCGGTGAAGTACATCATGTGCGTCATCGTGAGGTCATTGTTTATGATGATGAAGGAAACGAATTGATCCTCCCGAAAGATCAAATGATTGGTGAGCGTGAGTTTTTCCGTAAGGGAGATTCTATTCGCGCTGTAGTCAAGGAGGTTATCTTTAGAGGCACCAAGCCTGTTGTGATCATGTCTCGTACGGATGAGCGTTTCTTAGCGAAATTATTTGAGCAAGAAATCCCAGAAGTGTATGATGGATTAATTACCATCAAGGGCGTTGTTCGTATCCCAGGTGAAAAAGCAAAAGTTGCAGTGGAATCTTATGATGACCGTATAGATCCAGTAGGAGCTTGTGTGGGAATGAAAGGTTCACGTATTCATAGTATTGTTCGTGAACTGCGCAATGAGAACATTGATGTAATCAACTACACGACAAATTTACAGCTGTACATTCAACGAGCGCTAAGCCCGGCGAAAGTTACCAGCTTAAAAATAGACGAAGAGGCACGACGTGTTGAAGCATATTTAGCTCCGGATCAGGTTAGTTTAGCCATTGGACGAGGAGGAACAAACATCCGTTTGGCAAGTAAATTGGTTGATATGGAGATTGATGTATACCGCGATGATATTGAAATCGAGGATGATATTGAATTAGACCAGTTCAGCGATGAAATTGAAGCATGGGTGATTGCTGAATTGAAGAAAATTGGTTGTGATACTGCGAAGAGCGTCTTGAAATTGACGAAGGAAGAATTGGTGTCAAGGGCCGATCTAGAAGAAGAGACGGTAGATAGTTTACTGTCTATTCTGAAGCAAGAATTCGAAGACGAAGAATAAAGAAAACCTAAAGACACTCTATGAGTAGCGTCAGATTAAGTAAGGTCACAAAAGAGCTTAACATTTCCCTAGACCGTGCGGTTGAGGAATTGGCGAAGCAAGGCCACGACATTCCGAACAACAGAAACCATAAGATTACCGACGATCAGTACGGTGTCCTAAGGACTACTTTTGCGGATGACCTAGAGCGCAAGAAATTGGCGGAAGAGGTTACGCAACAGGTGAAAGAGGAAAAAGAAACCCTACGTGGTATCAAGGAGGCTAAGAACGACTCTGTTTCTGCACCAGCGCCAAAAGAAGACGCTCCTGCAGAGCCTGTTACTGTGGCTGAATCTGCGGTACCAGTTGTTGAATCAGCACCAGTTGTTGAAGTGACCGCTAAAGAGACATCCACTACAGAACCTAAGGCTGAAGCTCCAAAAGAGGACAAGCCAGTTGAGGAAGTTCAGAAAACGCCGGTCAGCAGTAAAGTTGAAATGGCACCTGTTCCTTCAGAGGTCGGTGGATTAAAAGTGATGGGTAAAATTGATCTTGAGGCACAAAAGCCAAGAAAGAAAGAAAAACCTAAAGCTATTCCTAAGACTGAACCAAAGCGACAAGAGAAGGTTGCTGTTGTGAAGGGTCCTAAGAAATCTGGCGGTGGTGGTAAAATTGTCGAGCAAATCAAGCAGGAAAAGCCTGAGGAAGTTGAAGAGAAAAAACCTGAAGATCTAGAAATCAAGACAAAATATGTCAAGATAGACGGTCCAAGATTTACTGGTCAGAAGATTGTTCTTCCTGTAGAAAAACCTAAAGTCGATAAGAAAAAGCGCAAGCGAATTAAGACTGCAGGTCCTAACGGAGCGACTCCGGCGCAGGTAGATCCTAAGAAACGTGGTAGTGGACCAGCACGCGGGCCAGGCACGAATAGAAATTCCAAGGGACAACTACGCCGTCCAGCTGTTGTTCAGAAGAAAGAATTGACGGATGAGCAAATCCAGAAGCAGATAAAAGAAACCTTAGAGAAACTTACTTCAGGTAAGAAAAACAAGGGGGCTAAAATTCGCCGTGATAAACGCGCTGAACGCCGTGAAAGAGATGAGTTGAAAGACCTTCAACAAGCGGAAGAAAGCAAAATATTGAAATTAACGGAGTTCGTTACAGTAACGGAATTGGCCAACATGATGCTAGTAACAGTGAATGAGGTTATTGCTTCATTGATGGGTGTTGGTGTGATGGTTACCATGAACCAACGTCTAGATGCAGAAATGCTAGAGATGGTTGCTGAAGAATTCGGCTTTGGAGTCAACTTTGTTGATGAAGAGGTAACGGAGACGTTCCTTGAAGAAGTTGACAAAGAGGAAGATTTAAAACCACGTTCGCCCATCGTAACAGTAATGGGCCATGTTGATCATGGAAAGACCTCTTTGTTGGATTATATCCGTAAGGCAAATGTTATTGCTGGTGAAGCAGGTGGTATAACGCAGCACATCGGTGCCTATAGCGTTGAGGTTCATGACGGTCAAATGATTACGTTCCTTGATACACCTGGTCACGAGGCATTTACGGCCATGCGTGCACGTGGTGCTCAGGTTACTGATATCGCGATTATTGTTGTTGCAGCGGATGATGCCGTAATGCCACAGACGAAAGAAGCTATTGCACATGCCCAGGCGGCAGGTGTTCCAATCGTTTTTGCCATCAACAAAGTAGATCGTGATGTTTCTAATCCTGAGAAGATCAAGGACCAGTTGGCCCAAGAAAATATGCTTGTGGAGGACTGGGGAGGAAAAATTCAATCCCAAGAAATTTCCGCAAAGACAGGTATGAATGTGAAGGAATTACTTGATAAGGTGATTCTAGAGGCGGAAATGCTAGATCTTAAAGCTAACCCGGATAAAAACGGAAGTGGTACCGTTGTTGAAGCATCTCTAGATAAGGGACGTGGATTTATGTGTACAGCTTTAATTCAGTCGGGTACGCTGAAAGTAGGAGACTATGTTTTAGCTGGCCAACACAGTGGTAAGGTTAAAGCGATGCTTGATGAGAGAGGAAATCGCATTAAGGTAGCCGGCCCATCTACTCCAGTAAGTTTATTAGGCTTGGACGGCGCACCTACTTCTGGTGATCGATTTATTGTCATGGATGACGAGAGAGAAGCGAAGCAAATTGCTGCTAAGCGTCTCCAGTTACAGCGTGAGCAGTCAGTTCGTTCTCAGAAAAAGATGACTCTAGAAGAAATTGGAAGACGCTTGAAAGTTGGAGATTTCAAAGAACTCAATATAATCCTTAGAGGTGATGTTGATGGTTCTGTAGAGGCTTTATCAGATTCATTACAAAAACTTACCACAGAAGAAATTCAAGTCAACATCATTCATAAAGGTGTAGGTCAAATCTCTGAGAGTGATATTCTTTTAGCGACTGCTTCAGACGCAATTGTAATAGGATTCCAGGTTCGTCCTTCCGCTCAAGCTCGTAAATTGGCAGAGAAGGAAGAAGTTGAGATACGTATGTATTCGATCATCTATGATGCCATTAACGAAATCCATGATGCGATGGAGGGAATGCTATCTGCAGAGGTTAAGGAAGAAATCATGGGTAGCGCAGAGATCCGTGAGGTATTTAAAATCTCTAAGGTTGGAACCATTGCAGGTTGTATGGTGCTAGACGGAACCATTGAGCGTAATCACGATATTCGTGTTATTCGCGACGGTGTTGTCCTCTTCACAGGTAAGCTCGGTTCGTTGAAACGTTTCAAGGATGATGTGAAAGATGTTCGTCAAGGATTTGAATGTGGACTGAACGTTGAGAAATTCAATGATATTCAAGCTGGTGACGTGATTGAAGCGTTCTCTCACATTGAGGTGAAGCGTAAGCTATAATCGTATTTTAAATAGAATCTAAAAACCAGCGCATCGCGCTGGTTTTTTTTTGCGAATAGGTTTTGATTTCGACGCTAATGTGATACATGGTGTAGACGTGTTCTAGTGCAGTATGATACTGCCGACCAGAAATAACGCGCCATAGACAGCCGCGATGCCTAAAATCCAATAGATGAATAGGACTATGGAAGGTGGCCCAGGCTTAATGTTTTCCGAAACGGGTACTTTCCATTGTATAGGTTTCCAAGAGCCTCCCGGTCTGATTTTGGTATAGAAGGCTACGAGGGTGGACTGCGGCTCTGGTTCCGTCGCATACATGACAACGATCCATGAAATTGTGGTGAAGGCTACCGTAAAAAAGAAGCTATTTGGGAATACCCAATCTAGTCCCAGATGGGCAAAGGCATAGCCAATAAATGGAGCAAGGGTTGCTGTAATTTCTGTCCAAGCATTAATTCGCCACCAATACCAGCGTAGAATAAGTACTAAGCCAAGTCCTGCTCCGCATTCCATAATGAATTGCCACACCCCTGCGATACTATTCATTTGGGAGGTTACCGCTAATCCGAGCAACGCGAGCACGAGCGTAGAGAGTCGGGAAGCCATGATACTCGTTTTTCTTGGTGCGCCGGGTCGAATAAACCTAAGGTAGAAGTCATTGATTAAGTAGGAGGCACCCCAATTTAACTGGGTGGACAT
>CAJWFD010000046.1 GCA_913031435.1 uncultured Cryomorphaceae bacterium | reverse complement strand
CAATATTCCTAATCCAAATCACTTTGCGATTCCAGGAACAGGTGGGGGTCCAGTGACTATTTTGAATAATAAATACATCCAAAGTGGCGATTTCTATACAGGCGCATGGCCTGGTGAATATGGAAATGCTATTGCTGGAGTTTTTGATTTAGAGATGCGGGATGGTAACAATGCAACCCCATTTGAGGGCTCTTTCCAGTTTGGTCTATTGGGTGTAGAACTTATGGCTGAGGGACGTTTAGGGAAAGACAAACCTAACGCACCGTCTTATTTAGTCCTAGGACGTTACAGTACGTTAGGTATGGCATCGTCATTAGGGATTTCATTAGGTACTACAGCTGTGCCAAACTATGCAGATGGAGCATTTCGAGTGACCTTTCCGCAAAAGGATGGCTCAAAATTGAGTATCTGGGGAATGGGAGGAACCTCAAACCTTAAAATTGATGTCAGCGGAACAGATGGAGACTTGCTTACCGAGGATTTTGAAGGAGTGGGGATTGTAGACCGTGATCAAGATTTTGATACGCATATGGGTGTTGTGGGTGTAACCCACAACAAGCGACTTAGTAAGACTAGTTACTTAAAGAGTGGTGCTGCCGTATCTAAATCAGCGGTTCACGCCTTAAACAACAAAGTCTTTAGAGGGGTAGATACTGTGGCTGCAGATGAGCTGAGATGGAGGGTAGATTCTTCACCTAAAATATTGAATTATTGGTACTACGAGACTAAAATTCATGGTTACAGTCACTACACGAATAAAATTGACGCGCGTCAAAGTATCAAAGCGGGTATCAACGTGGATTATGTGATGGTCAATTATTTAGATTCAACAAGGATTGTCAATGGCTTAGAAGGGACGATTTCTGATTGGGAATTTCCTTGGGGAACTGCTGATGGCGGTTTCTCTGCAGATGGATATGCTGTGGTACAACCGTTTATTAGTTATAAGAATAGATTGACGGACAAATTGACGATGACGCTTGGCTTGACCGCCTTGTATTCAAACATAAACAACAATACATTCAGTCCACTTGAGCCGCGTCTTGGTTTTAATTATAATGTGGATAAGAAGAACAAGCTCTTTACAGGTGCTGGTTACCACAGTCAGATGCAAAGTTCTTACCTATATTACTATAGAGGCTCACAAGCAACTCCACAGGCCATCGCAGATGGACTATACGGTACCGAGTATAATAAGGGTATGGGTTTAACAAAGAGTGCCCATATGGTTGCTGGCTGGGAGCATAACTTTGATTATCCTGTCCGAATAAAATTTGAAGCTTACTACCAATATCTTTGGGATGTACCGGTTGAAATAGCACCATCTTATTTCTCCCTAGTTAATGGTGGATCTGGTTTTGGACGACTTTGGGCTGAGCCTCTTGAAAATGCAGGCTTTGGTCAAAATTATGGTGTAGAATTCACAGCGGAACATTATTATCGCAACGGGTTTTATAGCTTGTTTACGGGATCCGTTTTTGATGCAAAGTATAAAGGGTCAAAAAACATTGCGGCAGCGGGCACTGGTAGTGTAGATGATCTTTGGGTGAATACTACCTTCAATGGTCGTTACGCTTTCAATTTTATTATGGCGAGGAATATTCAACTAACAAAATATGGAATGTTGAACCTTGGTACTAAAGTGAGTTCCATCGGAGGACGTTGGTTTGGTGATGTAGATCCTATCGCATCTGCTGTAGCATCAGAAATTGAGTATTTGGACAATTTTACATTCAATGACAACCAGTATCGCCCTTACTTTCGATTAGACCTTAAAGTGGGATACAAATGGAATTTTAAAAATCTAGCGCATGAGTTCGCATTGGACATCTCGAACATTACGAACAATAAGAATATTCTCACCTTGACCTACCTTCCTGAAACAGAAGAGGTGAAGGAAAACTACCAGTTAGGCTTGTTCCCTGTATTCTACTATAAAATTGATTTTTAAACCACAGGCATAATCACGAACACAAAAAAAACCGAGGCAATTGCCTCGGTTTTTTTTGTCATAGATAAATAGTCAACTATGCTCTGTAGAATCTGTGGACCATACCTTCTATTTCTAAACTGAAAAAACCAAAGTGCGAAGCATAGGTTATTTTAACGTTATCTGGCACAGGGATTTGATCATTTGAATAAAGAGCTTCATGTTCTATAGCTCCGATACTGTCGTATTTAATCCCGTCAAACGAGTGAGGTCCAACTTTATTTATATGAAACCAAGCACCCTCACCTAGCCCGCCAAGCCATTGAGCTTGCGATGGTATTACTGAAGGGCGATTGGGTTCCTGAATCTGCCCGTGTATCGTATCATCTGGACGGTTCTTAGTGTATTTGCTTAAAGTACTTTCTAGGAGACCACCACCTAAATCTGTCATGCTGTGCCTGCGGGACTTATCTAATGTTTGCAATACGTCTTCCTCAAAACTATATATAATATCTTCCGTTTTCGCGGCAACCACATTGAAGAGCGGGGTGGGGCGAACAGTTAAGGGGTATTTTAATCTACCTCTTATGGTGCCATCCTCGTTTGCAACCTTAATGGTCTCCAAAACGTATCTCGCACAATTACTAGCACTTTTATCAAGACCGTCGTAGAGAAAAAAGCCTTTCATCACCATATCATCAGCATACTCTTTGGCTTTGGCAAAGTTGATAGATTTGCTTATTGAGAACAATAGTGGGCCAGCACCATGAGTGTATTTACTGATGGAATCTACTTCTCTCGCAATATCCTCGACATTTAATATATTTTTCTCATCGTCAAACACCACCTTAACCTTTAAAGTTAAATTCGGATCTGAGAACTTACTACGAGCGCGACCATAGCCCCGCGGAGAAACATAACGTCCAAAATCGTAGTAGAGCACTTCTGTAGTTTGTGGATTGATTAGACATATGGCTGCATGGCCTACCCTCATGTTTAGGTTTTTGATAATACCCGCTTTATGAAACATTTTCACAAGAACCTCATCTGCACGAGCTGTGCATTCTGGCCATGCAATAATAAGGGCGGTATCTAATTGAGACATGAGATTATGTGTAAGATGTAAAAATAGGATAAAACCTAAGTTTAAAAATCTGTTAATGTAATATTAAAAAAAAACCAGTTTCTATAATTCTAGATACTGCTAGGTTTCGAGTTGACGTTTGGAAAACGTAGTACCAGATACTTTAATTGTAAAATCAACATCTAGAGAAGATGTTGGAATTATAAAATAGGTGCTAAGGAAGTACAAATATGGTGAACTCATCAATATGTAACTCGTTGGATGGCAGTCTTGTAAAGGTTCTTAAAGAAAGTGTTCCTGTAGGTGTTTCCTGCCCCGATGCATAGGGATCCCAACATGATGTTGAAGGTCCTGAAAATAATTCGTTGCCCCAACGGTCGTAGATACTGAATGATGTTCTTTCAGGTAAAGAGCTTACTAAACAATAGGTGTCATTTATGCCGTCACCATTCGGTGAAAATGCCCTTGGAACATACATTAATAGATTATCAATACAGTCTACCACAAGAATGCGATTGATGGTATCTAAGTTATTACAGCTATCAATCGCTATCAAGCTTAATTCATGGGATCCAGCAAACGGGAATAAGGTGTCAACTTCAGGTTGCAGATAGATTTGTCCGCCTAATTCTATCGAAATAAATTCGACATAACCAACTGCTGTTAAAGTGTAATTAGGACAACTATACCCTTCGTCAATGTAGGGTTCAGGAATAACTCTATATGCCAAACTATCATCACTTAGACATCCGTTTAAATCTGTTGCTGTGTAAGGATATATTCCTGTAGAATCTAGTTGTATTAGGGTGGTATTTGTATCTAAAGTAGTCCAGTAAATATTCGTCAGGTTAGGGTCAGAAAAATCTAAGAGCAAAGAGTCACAATAGGCAGTGTCAGTAATTGTGGGAAGAAATAGCGAGGCATTAAGAAGATAAATACTGTCCGTAAATTGACAATCGCCTAGATCTACGGTTACCCAAACCCATCCAGGATCGAATGCAGTGGTGGATGCTGTGGTGTCTCCGGTGGACCAAATGTATCTGATGCCAGGACCAGAGTTTTCAACTTGAAGCACTAGTGGTTGTGTGGAACAAACACTTGCAGAGTCTAAGAGTATGGGCTCGTATGTGGTACCGAAATAGTTAAAATCATAGAACAATGAATCCATATAACCTCTTCCATCTTCTACTAATACTTTTACTTGAACAGGTCCAGTATACGCAGGATCTATTAAGGCGTGTAAAATAGTGTCATTTACATTTGAATCAATCAATGTGCCTGGCCCAGTAATGAGTGTAGCGGAAATGACATTAATACTATCAACACAAGACAAATAGCGAAAGTAAAGTGGAATGGGAGTAGCACATAATGATCCAAGTGGAACATCATCTACAGGAAGTGCACTGAATGGATCTAACAGTTTGAAATCGTCATCAAACCCGCTGATATAACCATAAAGCCCTGTACTTGAGCCTTGTCCCGCAAGAATCCCAACATGAAACGGTGTTAAGCAGTTTAAGGTAAAACTATTGGTTAAATCGTTAGAGGAGATATATACGCCAGACCAATTTGGATCGTAATTACTTTGTTGAACCGTGATGTTTGGATAGCTAGTGACCACTGATCCATTGTAATTTAATGTATTCACAGCACTGGATGGAATAGTGATCAACGCTGAGGTGGCAAGTCCAGAAGCTCTATTGTATTTAATGTTAGTAGATCCAGTACAGTCAATGTGCGGAATTTGAGCCATTCCTTGTTCAGGTGCATTAGAACCGGCGCCTGTGGTAACTTGGAATACGTAAATAGGGTTGTTACTTTCTACAATAAATGGTTTACCAGGGGTTGCTGCATTTCCGGGCATACTGAAGGTCCCCGAGCTTCCCGCTGTACCATTTGTTAAAATGGTCACACCATCCACGGTAATGTTAGTGGCACTCGTCGTAGCGATGTACATAAAATAATCTTGTGGGGATATGCCTCTTCCCCTTAGAACCACGTGCTTAACGCCTAAGTGTTCTACTGGAGTGACCTGATCAATGCCAGCATCTCCATGGCCTCCACTTGAGTTAAGTAAGTGATTTCCACCTGAACTGACTGCAATGGGCTTAGAAGAGGTTATACGAGTGCCTAGGAGTTGATCATCGTCTTTCATGGTTGACACCCAGCTCTGTCTTGCATCAAGGTTTACAACGACACTGTCTAAGCCATTGCTAAAAACGTTTCCGGTCTTTGCTTTGATAATAATATCAGTGCTGTCTTCTAGTGCAACGATACTCACATAGTGCATCCCGAAATAGCCCGTGTTATTACCCGTTACGGTAGTGCTTACGAGTGTCTGAGAAGCAACGTAAAAATCGAGGCCAATTCCGTTCGTCCCTTTTCCAGTTATCATTTCTTGATTAAACTGGTGTCGAATTCTCTGGGTAACTGTAACAGGTTGTGTGGCTTCAACAAATAGGGCGTCCTTGAAACGTTTTTGATTCTTCCACGCTAATTCTCGTGCACCATAAGTGCTTTGTATTCCTGGGATGATGGCTGATAAAACAACGGTCGTTAAACCACCTGATGTAACGGTAACGTTTGTTGAATAACTGGTGTCACTATTATAAATCCAAACATTTGATGAAGCAGATGTGGTACTGATGTTTATATCAATGATGTGCTGTCCGCCGGCCCATTCATAGAGAGGAGGAAAAGCGAAATAAGTATCACTTTGAGCTTGGGCTTTGATACCAAACACAATAAGTACTGCGGCTAACAAATTTTTCATCAAATCCAAATATAATGTTATATGTACACTTTGTTCAATTGTGTATTCCCGTTTTTAACATTACTTTTGCCTTCCACTAGAGAGGTGCCTGAGTGGTTTAAAGGGCCCGCCTGGAAAGCTGGTATAGGGGTAACTCTATCGGGGGTTCGAATCCCTTCCTCTCTGCATATGAAATCCCTATTACACTTATAAACAGTGTGTTAGGGATTTTTATTTTAAAGTATTGTACGATTATTGTACGACTATAAATCCTTAGTCACATAAAAGAGCTAAAAAAACCAGTCGCAATTCGATTAAACGAGCCTGAACGGCTAAAATATATTCACTTTCGTTTTAGGGGTAGCCCTTCAAAATCCTAGTATAACAATAACTCCGAGTGTATCTAATCATTTTTGCCCTTCGGTCTCGTACGCTAATGTAAGTATAGTGATTTTGCCTTCATTTCTATTTTGCTTAATATCGTGTCAACTAAACTTATAAATAATGGCAGAGTTCTTTACTGGTGATTTGTTGAACCATCAAATCTTAGAGATAATAAAACATCCTCATGATGGTCATGTCATTATGGTATCTCCTTATATAAAGTTTCATCAAAGGATAATGGATGAATTGAATGAACATAAATCAAATACTAAGCCGCTTCTAACGGTTGTATTTGGTAAGAGTGCTGGAAACTATAAGAAGAGTATAGACAGAGTTGATCTGGAGTTTCTTATGAACTATCCAAACGTTCAAATTAGACACGAGGAACGCCTACATGCTAAGTTTTATGGAAACGGAAGTGATTATATGATGAGTTCAATGAACCTCTATGATTTTTCTCAAAACAATAATATTGAATTTGGTATAAAACTCAACTTAAGTGAAGAGCCGTTGGAGCAATTCGAAAAAAATGCTTCCAAGTTTATTCAAGACGTGATTACAAGATCTGAATTGATCTATCAAAATAATGCTGTCTATGAAAAGACAACATTTATGGGCTTTGAGAACGTTGTTAACAGCGTCGATCGCAAAAATAGAGGTATCGTTACCCCAGAGAAACAAACTAGTTCTAAGAAGGCTACCTTCATTGGTAATGTTGATAATACGGGTTACTGTATACGCACTGGAGAGAAAATAAAGTTCAATATGAGGATGCCAATGACTCAAGAAAGTTTCCGTGTATGGTCAATCTTTGAGGAAAATTTCTACCCTGAAAATTATTGCCATTGCACTGGGGAAAACCGGAATGGTCAGACATCTATGGCAAGACCGGTTCTTGAGGAGAACTGGGAATTAGCAATGATTAAGCAGAAGCTGTAAAATTCACTTTTGTTTCAGAAGGTGGTGCTTTTATATTGTGGTGTAATACTAAACCTATATGTTGAGTAGTTGCCTATCATATAGATACTTCTTTACCATCTTTATTTCGTGTTACTCACTAGCTCCAAGGCAACTCGCCCATCCTGTAGAACAGGGATTTCATCTCTGTGGTAGAATCCGTCAGGAACTTTCCCTGAGGTCTTTAACGAGTAAGAGTTGATGTAAATTTTTGACAACTTAGTGTTACCTATGGAATATATATTATATACATCGATGGTGCCTTCAATATTCGAGGATTCTGTTCCAGATGCCATATTTCCGGATTCCGATTTTTTTGCACCAATAGGAGCGTCATCACCATCATAAGTTCGAAGAAAACTTATTGGATTGTATAATGTGTTACCTGAAATCTTAGAGGTAAACTTATACCTAAGCTTATCCATGTAGGCATTTATATTGTCAATTCCATAAATAGGAATTGGATTGCTTTTGTCTAATCCAAACCTTCCAGTTCCATTAGGATTGACATCCCCATATGAATCATCATGAGGTGAAGTCAAAATCATATCATGCATTACGCTATTTTTTTCTCGAATGATAATTTTAGATTTTATTCGTTCAAATTGCTCCGTGCGTTTTTGCTCAGGTGACTTCGACTTTAAAAAATTAAAAAATCCCATACTTCTATTTTTTTGGTTCTTTTAAGTTAACGATTATTTCATAATGTTCTGATAATAGGTTTCATACCACCTTAAAGATGTATGTCTAGAAGATTTACCGGATATCTAGTTGCAATTTTCAGCTACCAATGTAGCTGCATCTGTAATTCCCAATTCTGCTGATTTTCTCCAGTCAGAACAAGCTCCATTAATATAACCTAAACTCTCCTTTGCAAGCCCCCTGAACCAGTAAGAATAACTATTCTCCGGATCTAATTCAATTGCTTTATTTAAATCTTCTATAGCACTCGAACAAGAGTCTATAAAGTATTTTGAATATCCTCTCATTGCATAAGCATACTCAAACTCTGGATCTAGCTCTATAGCTTTGGTGAAATCGGCTATTGCACCGTAATAGTCTTCTATCTCTATTTTAGCATCTCCTCTCCTGGTATAAGCAATTTCATACTCTGGATCTAGCTCTATAGCTTTGGTATAATCGGCTATTGCACCGTAATAGTCTTCTAGAATGTATTTAGCATCGCCTACCTCAACGCGATCTTCTATTTCGGATTGCCCAAAAGAAATTAGTGGAATTAATAATAAAATTATAAGTAGTCGTTTCATTACATCTAGTTGATCTGTTGAATTAATGCGTTCATCTTGGTAATTATGCATCGTTATATATTAACAAATCATTGACACAATTCGAATTTGTTAATTTAGAACCACGTCATATCTGACCTTAGATTTTTAAGGTCTAAATAATATATCATATGCCTCAATCTTATTTTCTTTAAGCCATTGCTTTGCTTTCATTAATTGATTTTCTAGATCTAAATACATCGGTGCTTGTAGTATTACTTTGTCAGCTTCGCCTTTGTCGACACTCTTATATAAATCCGCCAGAAGCTCATTACAGCTCTCTGCAAGATGATAAATGGCAGTTTCAATTGGGTTAAGATATATTTTTGATTTGTTTTCCGTGTTGACAATCGCGATTCCTTCCTCAGGGATAGTTCCATCAAACCAATCTGGGATAACAGTGTAACTTGATTGGTTTAAAGATTCTTGATGTCTTTCCTTAGCTAATATTGTTGCTGGAGTTAGTTCTTTTTTGACTAAAGAAGCAGTAATGCCAACTTTGGAGTTAGTTCTATTATCCTCTTTACTTAAATCCTCTGAGGGATCTTCAGTAAAATTAGACACGTAATCGTTTGATTCAGTTGCCACTGATAAATCAGGCTCTATTTTTGAAGTTTCA
>CAJWFD010000045.1 GCA_913031435.1 uncultured Cryomorphaceae bacterium | reverse complement strand
CTCCGGGTGTCGTCAATTATTGAGCGCATAGATTTAGGCTGCGCTAGCAATCCGATGGGTGTTCTTATTTATCTTACAGCACCAGTTTATGTGTTCTAAATATGAACAGTCGCTTGGGTTCTCATTATTTTGAGGGCCGCTTGCAGGTGCATAAGATCGCATTCTGTCACATGTTTTTAATGTGCCTGTAAACAGTATTGCGAGAGACTCCCAAACGTCGTGAAGCAAGGCTAATATTTTGACCGGTATCCAACCAAGATTTCCTGATTAGGGTGCAATTTTCTTTACGAATGGGAGAATTGGAGCACGCGTCACAAGGCCCTATTTCCACTCCAGACAATTTTTGATCGTGTTGGATTGAAGCGTTGCGAATAACATGAGCGTCACTTGTAGAAACAAGAACACGCAGGACCTTTTTAAGTTGTCCCAAATGTCCTGGCCAATCACGTGAACACAAAGCATCAAGGGCATTTTTTGAAATATGGTGTTTAGGAGAAACTTGGGCTAGAAGTTCCTTTGTGATTTTTTCGAAATCAGTTCGCATGTCTAAATTGGGTAATTGTAAATGTGCGCCGATTAAACTCTCCAAAAAGATTTCAGACATGTTGTTGCCTGACTTCAAAACTTCCATAGGTTGTGTGCAAGTGAACACAAATCCACCAATAGGCCTTAAAGTAAAGTCTTCATTACTATGTAAATATAATTCAATTAATTTACTAATTTCGCATTGGATGATTTTTGATAATCCGTCTATATTTTTGAAAATTATTAGGCCGCCCTGCACGAGGGATAGTTTTCCCAGTGGCTGGGCAGGTAGAGCTTCGTCAAAGAAAGCCGGTTTCCCCAGAGAGCCAAAAAATACTGTCTCAAAGTTGTTGTCAGTTAGATGGCTACAATCAATTTCGATACTGGGTTTTGAGGGGAATACCCGTTTACCTAATTCGATAGCCGTAGTCCGTTTTCCTGAGCCACGCTGACCTTCTACCAAGACTGGTAATCTGTGAATTAGGGCGTTTTCAGCTAGCGATAGACAGCGTTTGAGAACAGGGTCGTCTGAAACGTAAAGTGGTAAATGCTGCGTGCCTTCTACAAATTCATTACTTTCCAGGTGAATATTCTTTGGCATGCGTTGTCGGTTTGTAACAAGACTTGATTTTGTTGGAATATTCACAATTCGCTTTGCGCTGGATTTCTTCATTGACATAAAAACAGAAGAACCCATAATATCTTGTATTCTAACGATTTCATTTGAATTTAGTCGGTTGGCAATATTGGAAAATGGGATACAAAATATATCGCTAAAGTGTTGTTTGTTTGACAAGCTTAAGCCGTTAAGCATTATTTTCGCATTTACATTAGAACCTTCAACAAACCCGTGCTCGTCAACTGCCAGCATGGCGGCGCTGGTGGTAGATAAATATTCGTGCCTCGCATGAAAAACTAGAATTATTGAATCCGCAAACTGATCTATGAAAAGCCTATTCTCAACATTCTTGCTTGCAAGTTTTACCAGAGCTAAAGTGTGTTGTTGACGCGAGGATGCATCAGATGTTGCATCGATAAGGCCCACGATATCATCGTCTTGACCGTAAATAGGAACTGCAAAGCAGGAAAGATTTCCCAGTTTTCTAAAGAAGTGGTCGGAGCCTGCCACAATTTGTGATTTTCCTGTGTGCAAAGCCAGGCCGAGAGCGTTAGTTCCTCGGTAGTTTTCTGTCCATATCGAGCCTGGAATTACTGCCTTTCCGGCATCGCTTTGTTTGAAGTCCTCGTCCAGATAAGCATCCAGTATTACGCCGGTATTGTCAGCATAAGCCACCATAAATTTTGTACCGGCTATTTGATTATACAGCAGCTGCAATTCGGGGATCACAAACTGTCGGATTTTGTCGTTCTTTTGCCTTATCTCCAATAGCTCTGTGCCTGAAGTCACCGCGTCAATTGGTTTTGAGGTGGGGCTAAGACCAAAACTTGTACACCGAGCCCAGCTATCTGAAACAGAGCTTTCGAATGAACCTAATTCTGGAGTTTTTGAATAGCTTCTAAGCTCGTTATGGTTAGATTTTTCTAAAAACTGTTTGCTCATACTCTTGGCCCCCTAAGCTTTAACATTAACATGAAGCTTCATTAAAAAAAGCTTAGAAGTGTTCATAAAGTGAACACTTTTTAGACGCTCGTGCCAAAGTTGAACACTTACACCCTTTGATGGACCCGTAGATGGTTCCTAGTTTCAAAGGAGTCGTAAAGTGAAAGGTGTAAAATGAAAGCTCAAGTGTTAAATAAATATGATGATGATCTAACCGCTTCATCATGGGTGGACATGGAAAATGTTCCCGATCCTAAGATTGAAAAATCAAGCGACGTAATTGTCCGGATTGGCGGTGCAGGTGTGTGTCGTACGGATTTGCACATTATTGAAGGTGTTTGGCGTGTGGCAACTGACCCGACTGGCACAGGTCTGCTTCCATTGATTATGGGCCATGAAAATGCTGGATGGGTTGAGGAGATTGGATCAGAAGTTGAAGGCTTAAAGGTCGGTGATCCCGTTATTGTCCATCCTAAAATTACTGGCGGGACTTGCATTGCATGTCGACGTGGCCATGACATGCATGGAGAAAATGGGTCTTTTCCCGGTGTTGATTGCAACGGGGGTTATGCCGAGGCGCTAAAAACCTCTGTACGCAATATTGTGAAACTACCACAAACTCTGATCCCCAAAGAAGTTGCAGCATATTCAGATGCTGGCCTAACAGCTTATCGTGCGGCCAAAAAAGCATCACGCCACCTGCTACCAGGTGAAACATGTGTTGTTATTGGGTCGGGTGGTCTAGGTCATATTGCTATACAAGTTCTCAGGGCAATGTGCGCTGCTGATATCATTGTAGTGGACCCATCTGATCTGGCCCTTTCATTGGCTGAGTCCTGTGGTGTAGACGGTTTGGTTAAGGCGGACGGCAATGAAGTGTCAAAAGTTCTTGAATTGACAAAAGGCCGTGGTGCTGAAGCCGTTTTAGACTTTGTTGCTGAGCGGGGTACCACATCTAAAGGTTTGGCGATGACGCGTGACATGGGGAGCTATTATGTCATCGGATATGGTGAAGACATAAATGTTAGTGCATTCGAAATGGTCACAACAGAGAAAAATATCATTGGTAATCTTGTTGGTACTTGGGCTGAACTTACAGAGCTGATGTCTCTTGCAGACAAGGGCAAAGTTCATCTCGCCACACAGGAATATAGCTTAGCGAATGCAAATCAGGCTTTGCAAGATTTGAACAACGGGAAAATCAAAGGACGTGCTGTCCTTGTCCCTTAACTAAAAATACTAAATATTCTGGGAGGAAAAATAGTATGAATAGAGTAACAAAAATTAGCACCTTAGCTGTGACAGCGAGTTTATTGGCAGCTACTGCCAGTGCTGATAAATGGAGCGATCAGTTCCCACATATCAAGAATACTGGCGATATCGCTGGTGAGTGTTCATATGAATCAATGTCGAAAAAAGACTATGGTGGTCAAAAGCTTACCATTAACACACACGCCGTTCCCGTTATGGGCGAGCCTACTGCACTACATGCCGAACAATTTAGCGCACTAACTGGCGCAGAAGTAAAAGTGATTCATACACCTGCAGGTGATTTATATTCAAAAGCAATGGTGCCGTTTCAGGCAGGTCAAGCGCCCTATGATATTGTGTTTGGTTTTTCGAATTTTCTACGTGATTGGAAGCAATACTTAGAGCCTGTTCCTGCAAAATATGTGAATATGCCTCAAATGCAGGACGTTACTCAAGGACATATTGATGTGAATTCATGGGATGGTGAGATGATCCAGTTCCCCATTGATGGAGATCGTCACTACCTGAAATACAGGAAGGATGTCATCGACAATCCAGAGTACCAAGTCAAATATAAAGCTGAAACAGGCAATGAATTGCGTGTACCTCAAACATGGAAAGAATATGGTGAGATGGCCGCGTTCTTTAATGGCTGGGACTGGGATAACGATGGTGAGCTGGAGTATGGATCAGCCGAAGTTATGAAAAAAGACGATCTAATGTTTGCTGCGTTTTTCAGTCGCTCTGTTGCCTACTCAAAAAATCCAAGGGTAAAGGGTGGCTTCTTTTTTGATCTTGAAACAATGGAGCCTCTAATAAATGGTCCTGGTTTTGTTGCTGCACTGACCGATTGGGTTGAGGCAACCAAGTATACTCCACCAGGCGGTATTAACTTTAGCTTAGGCGATGAAATCAACTCTTTTGGGGGTGGGCAAACACTATTTAGTTTTTCTTGGGATGATGCATTTATTGCTGCGATGCAAGATGATAGTCCAATCAAAAACAAAGTTGGTTCCGCTCCACTACCAGGGTCTGATAGCGTATGGAACCGTTCTACTGGAGCTTGGGAAAATACATACAATCAAGCGCCATATATTGTTTGGGGCTGGACGGCTGCGGTTGCGAAGCAGAGCAAAAACCATGACATGGCGTTCGACTACCTCTGTTTCTTTGCAAATGATGCAAATCATCAAGCAGATATTGCGATTGGCCGGTTCGGTGTGAATCCATTCAGAAAATCAGACTTCATACCAGAAATTTATGTTGAACGTCAGGGTTGGGATTCAGAAATTGCAAAGCAGTATTCTGAGACGCTGCTTGCAATGGAAGAAGGCAGTACAAACAGAGTGTTCCCGCTGCGCGTTCCTGGGGTGTTCCAGTTTAATAGCGCTGTCGCAACCGGAACATCTAAGGCGCTTGCCGGACAATTGTCGCCACAGGAGGCACTCGATGAAGTGGCTGCTGAATGGACAAAAATTGTGAAGCGTATTGGTGCTGATACAGTCCGCGAAGCTTATGCGGTTGGTGTTGCACTGGAAGACGCAGAGTAAATCTGTGAAGGTATAAAATAATGAGAGCGCCCCTATATTCGTGGGGCGTTCTTAAGCCATAGGAGCTGGTTTCAATGAATTTCAAACATAAATACTTGTTTTTGCTGCCAGGTCTTTTGGTTCTTCTAGGTATATTGATTTTTCCAATTGGTTTTACAGTGCGCTTGAGCTTCTCAAGTTGGGACAGCTTTTACCCTGGTTTAGACTTCATTGGATTGGATAATTATATCCGATTGTTCACAGACGACATGCGATTTTGGGAAGCTTTTGGTCGCCTAAGTCTACTTTCATTAACTACGGTTTTTTTACAATATGTTATAGGTTTCTCTCTCGCGCTTATGGTTTGGAAGCAAATCGTCTTCCAACGGTTTTTCCGAGTTCTTTTTTTGATACCTATGATGACAACACCTGTCATTATGACTGTGGTATGGCGTACATTCTTCCATGAATCACTGGGTCCAGCAAATGATTTTTTGAGCCTCTTTGGTATGCAACCACTGTGGTTAAGTAGCGAAATATTATCCAAGTTTACGGTAATTCTCGTCGAGGTTTGGCAATGGACCCCTTTTATGTTCCTTTTGCTACTCGCAGGATTATTATCGCTACCAAAAGAGCCTTATTTGGCAGCGTCAATTGATGGTGCTGGGCCCGTCCGAACTTTTGTTTATGTAACCTTTCCATTAATGGCGCCGATTTCTATTGGAGCAATTATTATTCGCCTAATTGAGGCCTCGAAAATTATGGATACGGTTTATGTTCTAACGTCTGGTGGGCCGGGTACCGCGACAGAAACCTCCAGTTTTTATATTTTTATTAAAGGATTACGTGAATTTCAATTTGGATACTCGGCAGCACTTTCTCTTACTTATCTTGTTATAATGATTATCAGCTTTACTATTATTGCTAAAATACTGACAAAACTTATGGTGCGAGGTAGTTAAAATGCGTTTGTTTTATATCACGTTAAAATATCTGGCTGTGACGTTATGGTCAGTTTTTGTGATAGCTCCATTTTTATGGGCCATATCAACATCTTTCAAGGATTTTCAGTCGGTTACCGGTGGCGCAACTTACATTCCTTGGGTGGATTTTGAGCCTACACTTGACGGGTGGCAATCACTTTTTAAATCGCCAGCTCGAGGCGGTGTTGATATTGTTGAGCCGTTTTTGAATAGTGTTTTCGTTACTGCTGCTGGGAGTTTGGTAAGCATAATTTTAGGTACTTTAGCTGCCTACGCATTGTCTCGATATACCTTTAAAGCTGGTCCTATGCGTAACGGCGATATTACTTTCTTCTTCATTTCACAGCGAATTATGCCACCAGTTGTTTTGGCCATTCCCTTTTTTATTATGCTGGGAAAGTTGGGGCTTCTCGACACTCTATTAGGTCTCGTTCTTGTGTACGTTGTGTTATTGATGCCAATTGCTGTTTGGATCATGGTCGATTTTTTTAACAAAGTGCCTCAAGAGATAGACGAGACAGCGCTGATTGATGGCTGTAATCCATTCCAAGCTTTTTACAAAGTTGTCCTACCAAATTCAATTCCAGGGATAATTGTCGCGGGGATGTTTTGTATGATTTTTGGTTGGACTGACTTTTTCTTCGCGTTTATTTTAACTTTTACCGAAGTGCAGCTGCTGCCTGTTGCAATCGTAGCCTTAAATTCTTCGATTACTCCATGGTGGAGCCTGTCCGCTGCAGCGTTAGTAAGTGTGGCCCCATTAGTAGTGGTTGCGTTCATTGTAGAACGGTATTTGTCAAAAGGTAACCTGTCAGGAGCATTAAAATAAATGTCACTCATTGCTTCAAACCTGTCTCTAAAACCTGACGAGCAATATCATCTAGATGATATTTGCTTTGAAATGTTACAGGGCCAAATTTATACAATAATTGGCCGTACATTGTCTGGTAAAACTACGTTGCTTAAAACAATTGCCGGTTTGATTGCGCCAGATAGTGGTGGTTTAGTATTAGACGGGAATGATTTTGGTAGTATTCCAGTTTGGAAACGTGAAGTTGCCATGGTTTATCAACAATTCATCAACTATCCCCACTTAACTGTTTATGAAAATGTGGCGTTTCCCTTAAAGCAACGTGGCACCCAAAAAGCTGAAATTCACAACCGGGTGATGAACGCCTTGTCTCAAGTCGGCTTGGAGGGTTTCCAAAGTCGTAAAATTCAGGCTCTTTCGGGAGGACAACAACAAAGAGTTGCGCTAGCTCGCTCCCTCGTAAAAGAAGCTAAAATTCTTCTACTCGATGAACCTTTGGTTAATCTGGATTACAAGTTACGTGAACAATTGCGCGAGGAGTTCAAAAGTATTTTTAATACAAAGGCATCCGCGGATTCTATATTGATTTACTCTTCAACCGATCCTGTCGAAGCTATGCAGCTAGGTGGACAGATACTGGTAATGGACGAAGGGCGCATTCTTCAGCAAGCCAGTGCCAAGGAAGTTTACGAAAATCCAAACTCTACAAAAGTGTCGCAGATTACAAACGACCCTGCGATGAATTTATTTGAGGGCATGGTCGGGGAAGGCAAAATTATCTTGAGCCCGGAGATACAATTTGATTCACCAACACATTTTAAGGGCTTACCTGAAGGCACGTACACTTTTGGTTTGCGGGCTGTAGCAATTACATTGGGTGAAATAGGATTTCCCTTTGCAATTGAATTGTCCGAAATTAGTGGTTCTGAAACCTTTCTTCACTTGAAGCATAATGAGATAAACTTAGTCGGTTTGTTAGATTCGGTTCAAAGTTTTTCTATTGGAGAAAAAGTAACAGTGAAATTTGACATTAGCCATTTGTATGCATTTTCTACAGATGGAAGTTTAAAGTCTTCTCCATACGGTGGGTTAATGTAATGGCTGAAATCGTTCTTCAAAATATAGCGCATTCTTATAATCCACAGGCCACGGATAAAACATATGCCCTGAACCCATTTAATATGACTTGGGTTGATGGAGCGCGATATGCAATTTTAGGCCCATCTGGTTGTGGTAAAAGCACAATGCTGAACATTATGTCAGGTATTGTAACACCATCAGAAGGTAAGCTGCTTTTCAACGGCTCTGACGTTACAGCTGTGTCAACATCCGAACGTAATATTGCTCAAGTTTTCCAATTTCCAGTCATTTATGGGACAATGTCTGTCGAGCAAAACTTGGCCTTTCCTTTAGTCTGTCGCAAGTATGCCAAGGATGTCATTGAAGAGAAGGTAAGAGAAGTTGCAAACGCTTTAGACTTAGTACCTTTATTAAAAAAATCAGCAAGCAAGCTAACTGCGGATCAAAAGCAATTGATTTCATTGGGCCGTGGGCTTGTACGCGATGATGTTTCAGCCATTTTAATGGATGAACCATTAACTGTCATCGATCCAGATTTAAAATTCCGATTACGGCGACAGCTGAAAGAGATAAACCAAAAATACCAATCGACTTTGATATATGTTACGCATGATCAAAATGAAGCGATGACTTTCGCGGAGAACATTATTGTAATGGATGAAGGTAATATCGTTCAAGTCGGCACACCTGCTGAGCTCTTTGAACGTCCTCAAACGACTTTTGTTGGATACTTTATCGGTGCTCCCGCCATGAATTTTTTTGAATGTGAATGTGTGGATGCTCAGACAGTTGCTTTTGGTAGTGCCAAAATAGCTACCCAAACTAATCTTGAAAAAGTCAAAACAAAAAATCTTAAACTTGGGATTAGGTCCGAATACATTACTCTGACAAATTCAGTGGGCGGGAATACTTTGCGTGCTTCTGTTCAAAATGTTGAAGATATGGGTAATAATAAATTATTGACGGCTATATTTGAGGGCAATAGCATTAAAATAAAGGTGAAACGTGAAGTTGAAGTCCCTGAAGATATAGTATTCTTAAAATTTCCAGCAGAACACTGCTGCGTTTATCAGAATGAAAAGTTATTATAGGCTGTCAGCTCCGAAGTCAGCAATTGGATGAGTGCTCTCAGTAGTCTGGCAGCACCTCGCAATCACTTACCAGCCCACTTAATCCCTCTCAGCTCCGCTAAAGACGCAACAAGGGCTGGGTGTGGGGTTTTGATGGCTGTGTGGGGCTGCAGGAACGCCATCTTTATTCACGGACCAATTTCAAGCTGAACCGTGCCGCTGCTCTCGCTGAG
>CAJWFD010000044.1 GCA_913031435.1 uncultured Cryomorphaceae bacterium | reverse complement strand
TATCCCTAAAGCACGAAGAATGCATGAGTCTTTGGGGTCATCGAAAAAATACTGGGTAGAAACAGCCGCTCGTGAACATGTTATTTTAAAGGCGATCACTAGTAAGGATTATGCTCGTGTCGAAGCGAAATCAATAGAATTTTTAGAAGAAATATTGTAATATGCAATTTGAGTATCCAATAGTTTTATGGGGAATGCTTGCAGCGTTGATACCAGTGTGGATACACTTGTATGGGAAGCGTCCAAAAAAAACGATAGATATCCCCTCGCTCGTTTGGCTGAAATCAATCAAGCCGTCAAAACAAAGAAATCGTAAAGTCAAGGATTTACTGGTACTGGGCTTAAGGGTACTGACCATTTTAATTGTAGTGATTGTTCTCGCAAAGCCTAATTGGCCATCTACTATTAAAACCATTCAAATTGATAATTACCCGGCAAAGTGGACCGAGCGAAGCACATGGCTGCCAGCACTAATTGCTACTCTTGAACCAGGTTTATATAGAGTTTTTTCGAGAGACGGAAGCTATATAGGAACTATTGATCAATCAGCATTAGAGGGTGTAATACCTCAATTAGAATCTACGGTGAACGAGATTGTCCCTGTAGAAGGCGCCACCCTTCTCTCCTACGGCTTCTTGCCCCTCTCTATGTCTTTTCAATACTACTTGTTACCGCTGAGAACCTATCAAATTAACACGTCAATTGAGCGAGAGAAAAGTGGCCATTTGAGTAATACATATCGTCTTAAAGGATCAGCTGACTCTATGGAGTGGCAATTGCAATGGGACCAAGATGTAGTAGATAGACAGACACATTTGAAATACAAACTTGATTTTAGAGACATCAGAGGTATAGATTCAACCTCATTGACTGTTCTTGGTGACTCTATTCCTGAAGACAATACCACTACGTTTTTTGCGCTTGAAGAATCTAACATGGTGATTTGGTCTATAGAACCAACTGTTCCGGTGGCATTATCATCTTTACTTAACAAGGGTGACACTTTAGTCCATTACAATTCGAATGACTTGTTTAATCCTTTGAAATTTCAAACGGTTGTCCTTTATGGATTTGACTTCATTCCACAAGTCATGTCTGATTTTAGTGGCCAAATACTGCGTTTCCCTACTAAAAGCGCTTCCGTAGACTTAAGTATGACCCAACCGGTCATGACAGACGATTTTTTTACCGATTTCTTTTTGGGAGCTTCTATCCAAAACCAATGGCCTATGTATCGTGAGTCTAACCCATTAGATTCAGGGTCTTGCTTACTGTCTAGTCCTTTAGTATGCCTGGCAAGTATTTATAAGTACAACAATCAACAGGTTTACCAGCAAGGATTTGTTACGTTAGATTGGTCTCACCCCTACTTCACTGCCTTATGGCAATGGGCAGGTCTTCAAAATCAATTTAGAGAAATACTTCCATGGCCATTAGGTGCAGATTCTTACGACAAGAATATTACAGATTTAGAGTTACGTGAAGCACGTTTTGAACTGGTTCCTCTAGATGGGAAGTCCGTTAAATTCGTAGGTTTTTGGACCATTGAAAAAATCGGTTTGGCTCTTGCATTGTTTTGCGCCTGTTTAGCCCTTATTTTTACTAAAATTAATTCGTGATGAAGCTGCTATTTAAAAATGCCTACATCGTTGATGTAAAGAGTCCATACCACTTGCAAACAGTGAATGTTCTTGTAGATGACGACCAGATCATTTCTATCGGGGCCCTTGACGAAAGTTCGGCAGATCATACGATCGATTTAAATGGGTCTACTTTAACCACCGGCTTTGCGGAATTACACAGTGACCTGGGCGAACCCGGTAACGAAGAGAGCGAAGATTTAAATTCAGGTTCAGCCGCCGCCGCAGCGGGTGGTTTTACTGCCGTTGGAGTAGTTAGTAATGGAGGTAACCACATTGAAAACAAACTCGGTGTCGATTTCATATTGAATAGAGGTGAAAGTTTACCCATACATTTGGTTCCTATTGGTACCATGACGAAGCGTTCCAAGGGGGAAGAGCTAAGCGAAATGTTCGAAATGAGCACACTAGGTTCAAGTTTATTCGGAGACTATAAAAAAGGGGTTTCAAACGCTAACATAGTGAAGCTCGCTTTGTTATACTCCAAGCCTTTTGGCCGTATTATGGTACATCCTGAAGACCACAGCTTGAGTGCTGACGGAATGATGCATGAAGGAACTGTAAGCACCTATGTAGGGCTCAAGGGAGTTCCAGAGATGGCGGAGGTGATAAGAATCAAGCGAGACCTAAGTTTACTTGAGTACACGGAGGGTAGTCTACATATTGCGTCAGTATCCACTATTGATGGAATTAAATCTATTAGACAAGCCAAGGAACATGGTTTAAATGTTACTTGTAGTGTAAATCTTCACCACCTTATTTTTACAGATGAAGACTTGTCACAATATGATACTTCCTTAAAAGTTTCTCCCCCAATACGTTCTAAAATCGAACGAAACTATCTTTGGAATGCGGTAATAGATGGTACTGTAGACTGTCTAGCGGTAGATCACCTCCCAAAAGATATAGAGCAAAAGCAGTGCGAGTTTGACAACGCTGCCTTCGGAATGGCTGGTTTTGAAGGGGCTGTTTCCGTTTTTCTAGATCGATATGACCTTGCTCCAGAAAGAATGCAGGAAGTCTTTAGTAGTGTGCCAAGAAAACTATTAAACTTGCCGGATCTTAAAATTGTAGAAGGTGAAATCGCTGAGTTTACCATTCTTTCCTCTCAAGAGGAATATGTCACGGGCTTTGCTTCAAAGGCATTCAATAATCCATTCAAAGGAGGTAAAGTAAACAACTCTATTAAAGGGGTTTATGTAAAAGGAAACTATCTTTCTTTACTAGAGTAATTGAAATCAATTTTAAGTCCGTCATAAGCCAATTCCATTCCTGGATCAAGTGAGTCCATCGTAGCTTGATGTGTTCCCATGTAATGGCTCATATGAATGAAGTAAGTCTTCTCTGCACCTATTTCCTTCGCCTTTGAGACCGCTTGTTCCAGAGTGAAATGACTGAAATGATTCTTATGGTGCAGCGCATCCAAAAACAACGTTTTTATTCCAATTAGCTTAGCCATTGATACTGGTGGAATATGGTTCACATCCGTAAGGAAAGCCATATCACCTATTCTATATCCTAATATGGCTAGGTTTCCATGGTCTAAAGGAATAGGGATAATTTCAATTCCTCCAACTATAAAAGGTTTATTGTCGTCTATTTCAAATGCATCAATCTTTGGTGCACCTGGATAAGGTTGTGTTTCGAAGGCATAATGAAATGCTTTTTTAATCCTGCTAATTACCCTAGATTGTCCATATATAGCCATCGCTTTACCTGATCTAAAGATCATGGGACGTACGTCGTCCAAACCTGCCATATGATCCTGATGTTCATGGGTAAATAATACAGCATCAACCTTAGAAAGCCCTTCTCTTAGCATTTGCATTCGAAAATCAGGACCTGTGTCTATCACAAGATGAATACCGTTCACCTGAATGTATGCAGAAGTTCTTGTGCGATTGTCCTTTGGATTTTTACTAGAGCACACCACACAATCACACCCTATCACCGGCACACCCTGCGATGTTCCTGAGCCCAGTAATATGAATTGATTAATTGGTGTCATTGATTCAATAATTTACATTGATTTTCCCACGCTGACAATAAGGAAAGTTTAGATTTGTACTTACATCAACCTATACAAAACAGTATGAAGGATCGTGTTGTCCTCACCACCGCTCAAAAGGCACTTAAAATTAACCTAAACTCTGACATCTACGGGACGTTTGCAGAAATAGGTGCCGGACAAGAAACTGTTCGTGAATTTTTCAGGGCTGGAGCGGCTTCAGGCACCATAGCTAAGGCAATGAGTGCATATGACAAAGCCTTTTCCGACGATATATATGGTATAGAAGAGGACAATAGGTATGTCACTCAGAGCCGTTTAAAGAAAATGTTGAGTCATGAGTATAACCTTATTGAAAAGAGATTAGACCGTAATATACATCCGAATAAGACCTATTTCGCCTACGCAAATACTGTAGCTACCATCAATTTCACTAAAACCTTCAAAGGCCATGGTTGGATGGGTATACGTTTTCAAACGACACCCGATCGCGAAACAAATGAGATACTGATTCACTTCAGGTTGCATGAGAACGAGGCGAAGCATCAACAGGAGACCGTAGGGCGACTGGGCACTAATTTGATTTTCGGCGCCTACAGACATTATGACAATCCCAAGGAATTTTTACTTGGTCTTTACGATAATATTGATCAAGACGCTATAGAAATTGACTTAATAAATTTTTCGGGTCCTGATTTAGAGGACGTTGATAACCGATTAATGTCTCTGCAATTGATCAAAAACGGCTATACAGATGCTGTTATTTTTGGTCCACAGGGTGATAATTTACTCCCGGCAGAACTGCTTTATAAGAAGCATATATTAGCGATGCGTGGATCATTTCGACCAGTTACAAAAGTGAATATGGACATGATCAAGCGTGGTTATGACATGTTTACTAATGATAAAAAAGTTAATCCAGAAAAAACTGTTGTGCTCTGGGAGATAACCTTAAACAACCTACTATCCGATGGAGCTCTAGATGAGCAAGACTTTTTAGACAGAGCCGAAATCCTTTGCAGCCTTGGGCAAACGGTTTTAATATCTAACTACCAGCAGTATTATAAACTAGTCGACTATTTTGGTCGTTTCTCGAAGAAACGTCAAGGATTAGTGATGGGCGTTAACAACCTTACTGAACTATTTAGTGAAAAATACTACCGCGATCTACAGGGTGGTATTTTGGAAGCTTTTGGACGAATATTCTCTAAAGATTTGAAAATCATGGTTTATCCATTAATTGACCATAACAACGAGGGTAAAGTCTTGCGCAAAACCGACGCGGAAGTACACCCAAGGTTCAGGCCGATAATGGAATATCTTATATTTCATAATAGGATACTTGACATTGAGGAGTTTGACCATGGTATTACGAATATATTCTCCAGAGAAGTTTTAGCTAAGATAAAAGCAGGAGAGCCTGGTTGGGAACATAGCTTACCGCAATACGTAGATGCTGTTATTCGTGAAAAGAAGTTGTTCGGTTATACTAAGGATGCTAAACCTTAAATTATAATAGTAAAAGACATAAATTAAAAAGGCCCTCAACGAGGGCCTTTTTAATTTGCAGCTAATGCCTGTTTATAGGTAGATAGACATCTTTCTCGTGCCCATTTATGATCTACAATGGGGTCTGGGTAATAATCAGTCTCTAATTCCGGAATCCATCGATTGACATAAACATGTTGCTTATCAAATTTTTCTAACTGTGTGGTAGGGTTGAACACTCTAAAATAGGGTGCTGCATCTAGACCGCTACCGCTAGCCCACTGCCAACCACCAATATTAGACGCTAGGTCAAAGTCAAGAAGTTTCTCCGCAAAATAGGCTTCGCCCCACCGCCAGTCTATGAGCAAATGCTTCGTAAGAAAACTAGCTACAACCATACGCACTCTATTGTGCATATATCCGGTAGCATTAAGTTCTCTCATGCCCGCATCCACCATGGGGTAACCTGTCTTTCCTTTACACCATGCGTCAAAGTGTACTTCATTATTCACCCAGGGGATAGCGTCATACTTGGGCTTTATAGACTTCTCTCTACTTTCAGGAAAGAAATACAGCGCCATTTGAAAAAAGTCTCTCCATATGAGTTCACTCAAAAATGTGTCATTAAGCACTTGCGCGTCTCTAGCCACTTGTCTTATACTAAGGGTACCGAACCTCAGGTGCAGACCAATTCTAGTGGTACTCCTTTTATTCCCTGGAAAATTCCTAGTTTCATCATATGTACTGATGATATCCGGGTGTATTTCAGGCTGTGGAAGTTCTATTTGAGTAGGGCTAAACCCCATGTCTCTTAGAGTAATGTACTCCACACTAGTCCACTTAAAAAAGTTTTCGAAATACGTGTGATTAGGATAAGGTTGGCTGTGATTATTCGTAAATAATTTCCGCCATGCCTTTGCATATGGGCTATAGACTAAATAGGGAGTGCCGTCACCTTTAACTACTTCGTTTTTTTCGAAAATAACATGGTCTTTTGCACCAATTACTTTTATCCCCTGACTTTTCCAGAATGAGGTCACCCTCAAATCTCTTTGCAAAGCATAAGGTTCATAGTCGCGGTTAAAAAACACTTGTTTTACATCATAAGTAATTGACAGCTCTTTCATCACTACTTCTGGATGACTGTAAAAGACTTTCAGGTTACTCCCTAGTTCCTTAAGCTGTTGGTCAAGCGCCTCTATAGTTCTGTGCAAGAAAGACACTCTAGGATCCTTAGAATCCTCAAGTTTAGACAGAATATCCTTATCAAAAATAAAAATAGGCAGTACCGGAGTATCAGATTTTAATGCCTTCCATAGTGCGGCATTGTCCTCTAAGCGAAGGTCCCTACGAAACCAAAAAACACTAATAGATTGCATGTTATCTGAACGATTCTAGGAATGAACGCTTAACATCGTCACTATTGAAGTTACCATGAAACGCCATCGTCACGGTGGAGCTTTGATCATCCTCTACACCTCTTGTCTTGACGCACATGTGATCAGCTTCTAAGTAAACGGCTACATGCTGAGTCTGTAATCCTTCCATTAGAGCCTCCGCAATCTGTCGTGTCAGGCGTTCTTGAACCTGGGGACGTTTCGCATAGTGTCGAACAATACGATTTAATTTAGACAACCCCACAACGGTGTCACCAGGGAAGTAAGCTACATGACATTTACCTATAATTGGCACAAAATGATGCTCGCAATGAGAGTGCACTTTAATGTTTTTCTCAATCAACATCTCCTTGTACTCGTACTTATTCTCAAACAACCTTATCTCCGGTTTATTCAGCGGGTTTAGTCCTGAAAAAGCTTCGTTAACGTACATTTTAGCGACCCTTAAAGGTGTGCCACTTAAGCTGTCATCATTTAGATCTAGCCCAAGCAAAACCATAATATCTTTAAATTTATCGGCTATTTGACTGATCTTATCTTCATTAGATAGTTCAAAAGCATCCGAACGTAATGGCGTATGAAGAGACGTGCCTAAATGTTGATCTAGTAGCTCTTCGTGGTGTTCTGATGTATAATGATTCTCATTTTTTGTCATCTATCAAGTATATTATAATCCATGATACTCTACGAAATTTCTTGGGGTTTCATAAAGCGTTACAGAAAGTTCTAAGTGATGCCCAAGCTCAGGCTTAAGTCTATTCCAGATCACAAATGCAATATGCTCAGCAGTTGGATTGAGTTCCTTAAATTCTTCTACCTGCTCATTCAAGTTTTTATGGTCTAAATGATCCTCAACTTTACGCTTAATTAGGTCTGACAATACCTTCATGTCGATTAAATAACCCGTTTTAACATCTACCTCTCCAGTCACACTAACAATAAGTTCGTAATTATGACCATGATAGTATGGGTTATTACACTTACCAAAAGTATCGAGGTTTTCCTCTGAACTTAATAAAGGATTGTGCAATCTATGCGCTGCATTGAAATGTGCTTTTCTAGATACCGTGATCTTCATTGTTCCAAAAGTTTAAGAATTTATCATAAATAATTTTGAACCAAACGGTATACTTTTCAGGGTGCTGTTTCATATCTAAAGCAACCCAGTCTACTGAACGCCATTCAAAGCTGTCTGCTTCGTCTGGGTTTACTACTGGATCTTGGTTCCATCTGGCAATAAGAACATGATCCAATTCGTGTTCCGTTAAATCGTTGTCTAATTCAGCTTTATAGATAAAGCTAAATATTTTGCTTACTTCACAGGTGAAACCCATTTCTTCCATTAACCTACGTTTTGCAGCAGCCTCAACGGTTTCTCCATCTCTGGGATGTGAACAACAAGTATTTGTCCAAAGACCTCCGCTATGGTACTTGTGTAGCGCACGTCTTTGAAGTAATATTTCGTTTCGATCGTTCATCGCAAAAACTGAAAACGCACGATGTAGCTTTGCCAAACGATGTGCTTCCATTTTCTCCATCAGTCCAAGCACATTATCTTGTTCATCGACTAGGATAACCTCTTCAAGCATGTTCGTTAATTTAAATCCAATTAATGGTATGTCGTAAGTAAGAACTAATTAAGAGTCCATACTTACGTTTGTTTGATATTCTAACTCGTTTACTCAAGATAATATCACAATGGGTCTTTCTTATTTTCTTGAATAAACTATAATAGTAAACGTAAGCGATATAAACGCCGAATCTTGCCCCTTTCGGCAGCAGTTTAATTCCTTCAAATCCAGCAGCAAAATCTACATCTATATCAGCTTCTATGGCTGTCTTCGTTTTTTCGTCGAAACCCTTTAAATCTACACCTGGGAAATAGGTTCTACCGAGGCTGTGGTAATCTGCATTCAAGTCTCTAAGGAAATTGATTTTTTGAAAAGCTGACCCCAATTGCATAGCGGGTACTTTCAACTTCTCATATCTTACTTCGTTACCATCTACAAATACCTTTAAACACATGAGACCTACCACTTCGGCACTTCCTAAAATATAGTCCTTGTAGGCCTGTTCGTCATAATCATTCTTGTAAAGATCCATTTCCATAGATTTTAAAAATGTCTCTATTAGACTATGGTCAATTTCATATGCATTCACGACCTGCTGAAAACTATTCAAGATGGGATTTAAGCTAATCTTATCATCAATTGATTCAAAAGTATCAGCCCAAAATCTTTTGAGAAGTTTTTCTTGAGGGTAACCCTCAAAACTGTCAACTATTTCATCTGCAAACCTCACGAAACCATATATAGCGTAGATAGGATCATGATACTTCTTATCTAACCCTAGTATACCTAGTGAAAATGAAGTACTGTAAGCCTTGGTAATCATCTTTGAAGCACGAATGCTTACACTGTCAAATAATGGTTTCATTCGCCCGCCTATTGTTTAAAATCTTTCCCAATCTCTCTACTTACCACCTCGCCGCTTATTAGACAGGGAGGTACTCCTGGTCCTGGGGTTGTAAGCTGGCCTGCAAAGTAAAGATTATCTACCTTTTTACTCTTTAACCGGGGCTTTAAAATTGCAGTTTGATCTAACGTGTTCGCTAAACCATATGCATTTCCCTTAAAACTAAAATAATCTGATTGAAAATCTGCGTGAGCAAAAGACCTCTTAACCACCACTTTATCCCTGATAGTTACACCAGTAAAGGCCTCTAATCTGTCCATCATTATGTTATAATATTTCTCGCGCACTTCCTCGGTATCATCAGACATCCCAGGTGCTGTAGGCATCAATAAGAACATGTTTTCATGTCCCACCGGTGCAATACTTTTATCCGTTTTTGACGGTGCACTCACGTAAAACAATGGTTTTGTAGGCCATTGTGGATCTGTAAATATCTCGTGAGCATGTTGATCTAATCCATGGTCAAAAAACAGATTGTGGTGGAGAACTTTAGGAATATCACCCTTGACTCCTAAATAAAAGAGTAGCGATGAAGGCGATAATTTACGTTTATCCCAATACTTTGAAGAGTACTCTTTGAATTCAGGTAAACTTACTTTTTGATCTATATGGTGGTAATCACCTGCTCCTACCACAATATCAGCAGTAAATGAACCTGTTTTGGTAAGAACACTTATGATAGACCCATTATGATATTTAAACCCTGTTACCTCGGTATTAAGACGAAATTTAACCCCTTGTTCCTTCGCTACTTTAATCATAGCTTGAATTATTTTGTTCATGCCACCCATAGGATACCAAGTACCAAGAGACATGTCTGCATAATTCATTAAACTATATAGTGCAGGGGTATTTTGAGGAAGAGCACCTAAAAACAAAACAGGAAACTCCAAAATAGCCTTCAGTTTAGGATGAGAACTAACTTCCGCAACATGCTTACGAATGTCTTTCAACATATCCAATTTAAA
>CAJWFD010000043.1 GCA_913031435.1 uncultured Cryomorphaceae bacterium | reverse complement strand
GCTATTTAGACCAAGGTGATTTTATCATCTACGATGTGAAGGTGCTTAACAGCAATTCCTATGAAGTCCTATACAGGCATGCCTCTGAAAGCCAGGGAGCGTTGCAGCTACAATTACTAGATACTTCTGGTGCACTTCTTTCTAATTTGCATTACGCTACACTATTGTCTACTGGCGGATGGCAGGATTGGCAAACCACGAGTTTTTCTACAGGACCGTTAACCGCGGGGGATTATAAATTGAAATTAGACATATTACAAGCACCATTTAATTTGAATTGGCTCGAGTTTGTTTCGAGTATAGGTATAAGCGAAACAATCGTAGAACCTGATCATGTTGGTTTACGCGTATATCCTAATCCTGCTATAGATCGCTTAACTGTTGAATATGATTGGGACTCGTCTCTTACTTACGGGGTGTTTATGTATGACTTAAGTGGAAAATTATGGTATAAAATCATGAACCAAACAATGCAAGGACCCTTAGAGATTTCCACCTCGAATATTCCTAATGGCCCTTATGTAATCACCTTAACTACAGCTGATGGAAAACGTTTTTCACAGCAGATCTCCGTTCTAAATTAAGGTCGGTCCAACAGGTGATTTTTATGATGTTTAGCGCTCCTGATTTGTCCAAGGATGGTCTGCCATTGATGTCGTGGTTCAATGGGGTTATGATTCAAATTTAGCGCTGTCTAAAAAAGTATAAAGTGACTTCGTAAGGAGTCGAAGATTATTTAAAAAACGATCATGAGAAATGTATTATTCCTAGTAGCTAGTCTTTCTATTGTATGGACAAGTTGTTCTTCACCAGAGACGCACACAACGGACGCTGTAGGCGACTTAATGTCTAAAATGTCGTTAGACGAAAAGGTAGGTGAAATGACCCAGCTCACCATTTCGCAACTTTTAGAAGGGGATAAAGACGAATATCTGATGCCCCAGCGTGGAGACAGCACCAAGCTATATGATGCACTTGTAAATCACCATGTGGGTAGTATACTGAACGTAGAGTCTCACGATTATACAGTGGAACAATGGACAGCATTACACAAGTTGATTGCCAGTATTTCTTCATTAAAACCTAATAAAATACCTGTCCTGTATGGCATAGACGCTATTCACGGGACTAATTATACCAAAGGTGCTACCCTATATCCGCACCAGATTGGTCAAGCGGCCGCATGGGATACGGTTATGGCAAAAACGATAGGTGAACAAACGGCTATTGAAACTCGTATATCGGGCATACCCTGGGCTTTTTCTCCAGTATTGGATGTTGCTAGAGATCCACGTTGGCCAAGGTTTTGGGAAACGTATGGAGAAAGCACGGTATTAGCATCATGGATGGGAGCTTCGTATACCAAGGGAATGCAGGGAACAGAAGCTGAAATTGATGACAACCACATCGCCGTTAGTTTAAAGCACTTCTTAGGATACAGCGCTTCAATCACCGGAAAAGACCGTACCCAAGCGTGGATAGCAGAACGTCAACTACGTCGGTATTACTTACCCACTTTCGCAGCAGCGATAGATGCTGGGGCTAAAACTGTGATGATCAATAGTGGCGATATCAATGGAATTCCTGTTCACGCTAATAAGGTAATACTTACGGACATCCTGAGAGGTGAACTAGGTTTTGAAGGCCTCGCGGTAACCGATTGGGCCGATATCCACTATCTATTCAATAGACATCGAGTAGCAAAAGATTACAAAGATGCAGTGGCAATGGCGATTAATGCGGGTATAGATATGAGCATGGTGCCTGATGATTTAGATTTTCCACGGTTACTCAAAGAGTGTGTGGAGGAGGGTCTAGTCCCTATGTCTAGAATTAATGAAAGTGTCCGTCGTATCCTGCAAGTAAAAATGGACCTTGGGTTGTTTAAGGGAAACGTTAAGCCGGATTTAGCATTATTTAATTGTGATGAACATAAAGCTACGGCACTCAAGGCAGCTCAAAATTCCCTAGTGCTATTGAAAAACAATCATGTATTGCCTTTGAAAAAAACACCCATGGTGACGGGCCCTACAGCTAATAGCCTTATCCCATTGAACGGTGGTTGGTCACACAGTTGGCAAGGTGATAATCCTGGTCTAGCGAACACAGGCAAGGCACGAACGATTGCGGAGGCCATGGAGGCGCGTGGAGCAACGTACTATTCTTCTGGAGAAGACATCAATGTTTGGGCACCCACAGGTAGGCTTAGCATGGCTTCGCTAGAGGGTGAAACCGTGGTCATTGCGTTTGGGGAATGGTCTTATTGTGAAGGTGTTGGAGATATAGAAGACATGTTCCTTCCTGCAGCCCAGTACGAAATGATCAAAAACATCAAAGAAAGAGGAGCAACGGTTGTAGGTGTAATTACGGCAGGTCGACCAAGGAATATTCGGGATGTTGAGAATTATTTTGACGCATTATTATACGCTCCGATGCCCGGCGACTTCGGTGGTGAAGCCATTGCTGGTGCATTATTTGGAGAGTTTAATCCATCGGGTAAACTGCCTTTTACCTATCCACGCCAACCTTCTAGTCATGTCACTTTTGACCATAGGGTGGCTGATGCAATGGGTGTTGCTGCCGGGACCTCGGGAGACAAGGGGACCGCATCTTTCCGTCCACAGTTTGAGTTTGGACACGGATTGAGTTATACAACTTGGTCTGTGACTTCTACGTTAGCGTACGTAAAGGTTAATAAGGAATTGGTCGTGAATGTCACTATTTCTAATACTGGGAATATGGCAGGTAAGCAAACGGTCCCAGTTTACTATGAAGATTTAGTGGCCAGTATAGTGCCAAGTGTTAAAAATCTCTGCGCGTTTGCCCAGGTGGATTTAGCGCCAGGTGAGAAAGCTGTGATTGAATTGCATATTCCACGCGAACGTTTTGCCTTAGTAGATGTGTCTAACAAATGGGTCGTAGAACCAGGTGATATGAAATTAATGGTGGGCGAGGAAGTTCATGATTTTGTAATTAAGTAACCCTTAAAACCCATTTCGTAATATAAAATCCCCCATGCGGCTATGCCGCATGGGGGATTTTTTTATGCTAAAAGAATCAAGTTTTATTCTTGTCTGGTGCTGTTGAGCCAAAGAGATTGAAGTGTAAGCTGCTCCTTGGTGGGTGTTTTCATGAATCTAATGTAATGGCTTTTTACACCAGTGGTTGTCTTTATGGTATAAGGGAGTATTATTTCATCACCATTACGTTGCACTTCAAGCTGAATGACCTCGTCCTTGGAAATGTAACCAAACTCAGTCTGTAGATTGTCCTTGTAGGAAGTTAATAGATCACCTTCTTGTAGTCCTATCTTATCGTTCTTTCCAACTTTTTTTATGGTGTAGCGTCCTTTCCTCGCCATGCGGGATCGTTTCACATCATTATCTTTTAAAGGATCAACTACAATCTCGCCTTGGAAGCTTCGGTCATACGCTATCCCCACTTTACGAAGGTATTCTTGAACCGGCAAGTCCTCTCTACCGGTGATGTATCGGTCAAAAAACATTTGTAATGCAGGGTCTGACATCGATACAAATTCAGCGATAATGTCTTGATCCTTGAAGCTTTTGTTGGGGCCATACTTATTTCTCAAGGCAAGGATGATGTCGAGTAGATTTTTTTCACCGTTGGTCAGTTCCATGATGCGTATGTCTAACAAGGCGCCCATGACAGCACCACGCTGGTATACTTGTGAATATTGTTTTTTGTACGGATTTTCTAGTACATTTTCACTCATCTCTGTGAACGACATTTTATCATTAGGAAATTTATCACTGGTAACGAGTTTCCCACGGAGTAGGGTGCGTACGTATTCTTCTTTGTCGATGACATTGCCCTTGACTTGACTTATTCCGGCGAAGTATTCGGTAATTCCTTCGTAAAGCCATAAGTGTTGGCTCATTTTTGGTTCGATATAGTTGAAGTTTCCAATTTCTTCACTGTGCAGTCCGAGTGGTGTCAAAATATGGAAGAATTCGTGGATACAGACGTCTACCATGCCATCTAAGACAGTGCTGCCCCCAAAATCAGGCAGGTAGTAGACGGAGCTGTTGCCGTGCTCTAGCGCGCCAAATCCTTTTCCTACTAACTTGCGAAGGGCTTTGAAAATTTGACCAATACGAATTTCCGTTCCATTAAACAGTCCTTCGAACTCTGTGAAGTCTTTAACATAAAAAATGAAGGCGTAGTTTGTAACGGGTAGTTCGCCATCTAGGAAGTTTTCAATAGCACCCATACTGGTTTTTACGGCATCATAGATATCCTCAGAAAGCGCCCTTCCGTTTTCGGTAAATACGCTGATGGTTACTTTGGCTTCACCGAGTCTAAATGAGGTGGTATCTGGTTTACTGACCATGACCGGGCAGTCTAAGAAGTGATGGTAATTCCGCGCATTGAATACCTGGCTATTTCCATAACTATAGCTTTCCATGGCGCTTATGCCATATAAACTTGGACTTTTTTGAACCTCTAGCGTGACCGGAAGGCTTTCTTGACCTTCAAAAAAGCCAAAATAACCTGCAGCATTGAGGAGGAAATTGCGGTGTTCCTGGTTGTTAGTTCCAGCGGGTTCAAACACTTTGTTTTTTCGAATCTTCGAATCGAAGGTGTCTTCTGCCCAATATTCAACGATGGAAGGGAGACCAAGGATCGTATAGGTGTTGTGTTTCTTTTTAATTTTTAAAGCTTTTCCCGATTCATCATACGCGTTGAAATCATGAATAAACCTACCATAGTCAAGGGTTTCATAGGTTCCGGGAATGGTTGCAGGGAAGTGAAAGTAGTACTGGTCAGTTAACGTATTTCTTAGACCTACCATGGAAGCATTGAGGGTAACCTTAACGCGGTCGTCCACAACATGAGTCAGGTCAATTTTGAAGGAATGGACACCCGTTTTTTGGGCTGTGGCAAAGAAGGGGAGTGCAAGAAAACAAAGGTATAGTAGGTTTTTCATTGTAAGATCTGGTCAGGTTGAATTTTACGCCAGCTAAGGTAAAAAAAAGAACCCCCCACCGATTTAACGGTGGGGGGTTCAAAATACTTAAACGTTTAATTAAGCAGTTGCTTTGTTGTCGCTTATTGCTAGAGAATAAATCACTAAACCGAAACCGATTTTGTTGACTGCATCAGCAATGTTGTAACATAAATTCAATACTTCTGTGTTTGCATTGATACCCAGGTCCATTCCGAATAGTCCACCTGTTGTACCTAAGATGTAACCGATTGGGTAGATAGCCCATCCAATAAGAACGAATTTACCTAGCATCTTGTTTGCTTTAGCTACCTGTCCACCTGCGCTGTTTGCAAGCTTGGCAACATCTCCGCGGAATACCATCCATACAATGTAGAAGTAAGCAGCACCAGAAAGTGCACCCCAAACCCATGAAGAAGACATATCTGCGTAGAATGCTTCACCAATGTAACCACAAACTAGCATCACTACAGAAGCTCCAATAAGTTTCCATAGGATTGATTTTGTGCCACCTGCTTTCTTAGTGATAAGATAGAACTCAACACACATCAAAGGCACAGTTAAAGTCCAATCTACATAACGTAGAACTACTGGGCTTTCTCCTGTTGATGCATAAAAGTCACGCATGTAATAATAATGCACTGCGGCAATACCAGTGATTAATCCACTTACTAGCATTGAAGTTTTCCACTCGTCAGAAACTCTACTTCTCTCGAAGAAAAAGAATACTGAAGCAGCTAACATCGCCATGTAACCGGCGAAGAATGTAAACGATACATAATCGTCTGGAGCGAACCCTAAGGATCCATCTAAAAATAATGACATGTGTTTTGTTTTAAAAGGTTATAACTACCTCCTAACTTACTAAAAACTTTATTGTTTTCAAACAATAAGAATTAAGTTTTAATACTTAAAAAAAGAAGGTTTACATAGAATACAACACTTAGAAACAGGTTTATGACAAAAAACGACGAACTTATGATGGAGCAAATTGTTTAAAACATCAAGGGGCGAACGTAACTTTTATACTATGATTTACGAGATAGGACTTGTTGGATTAGGTGCGGCAAATTCACTTCTGCTGATAGAAATGGAACGAAAAGGATTACTTTCTGACCATGCTATTTTGGTCCTGGAGCCGGATACAAAGTTGGCCAACGACAAGACCTTTTGCTTTTGGGCAAATCCTGAGTCAGACACGGTGCGTCAACTCAAAGATTTGATTTCGCATTCCTGGAATGTTGTGGAAACTAAAGAAGGCAAACAATCGCTTGAAAATACCCGCTACTATATGATAGAGAGTTTAGCTCTCTATAATAGAACTCGAGAACTAATAAAGTCTAGGCGTAACATTTCTTATGTCCGAACAACATTAGAACACATAGGTCCGCATTCTTCCTTTATAGAATTGACTACCTCAGAAAATAAATACCAAGTAAAGAAGGTATACGATAGCCGGGCGTTATTGCCTAAGGAGGTTATTGCAACACCTGTTCTTCAAAGTTTCCAGGGATGGCGAGTAACATTTGATAAAGACGTTTGTGTTCCTAATGAAATGCGGTTGATGGACTTTAGTATTCCTCAAAATAATGCGACCCAGTTCATGTATGTGCTGCCAACTACTAAAAATGAAGCCTTGATCGAAATGACTCGTTTTGATAGGACAGTATTGCCGGAAGAATTGGCTCGGCAGCATTTAAAGAACTATTTACGGGCTATGGGTTGCGATTATAAAATAAATCACATAGAACGTGGAGTGATCCCTATGTCCCAGCACGGGAAAAATCATCACAGAGATGCTAGAGTCATTTCTGTGGGCAGCAGAGCGGGTAAAATTAAATCCACAACGGGCTACGCTTTCAAGAGTATGTTTGAACACGCTCAGGAATTAGTTCAAGATCAATACCCACCACGTTTGGCCCGGTTGTCTATTGCCCATAAACTTCCAAATAGGTTCGCACTCTATGACTTTCTCTTGCTCTACATATTAAAGTTCCGACCAAACTGGGGTAAAGAAATATTTGAGCGCTTGTTCCAAAAGCAACCAGCACACGAAGTCTTTGAATTTCTAGAAGAACGCTCCACCTTCCGATGGGAGGTTCAAATGTTTGCTAAACTTCCCATATTCAAATTTTTATGGAGTGTTTTGTTCTCCACTATTTCTTATGTTTTTTCGGCGCCACAACGCTCACTTCCATTGCTCGTAGGTAGTTGCGTCCTCCTGCTCAACTACTTTTCCCCAGGAGCAGGCAATGCCGCAGGGCTGTCTGTTCTCATTGTCATGCTTTTCATTGTTGGAATTCCTCACGGCGCTTTGGATGGATACATTGCCCAGGGTAAATCAAAGTTATTGCCCTTTGTCTTACGATATCTTACCATAATGCTACTAGTGATACTCTTATGGATGGCTTCGCCCTTAACGGGTTTAGTAACCTTTATTTGCTATAGTGCCTGGCATTTTGGTCAGACTGACCTCAAAGAGTGGGGGTTGTCAAGCACATTTCTATCCTCCTTATGGGGAGCGCTACTTCTGGGTGTAATATTGATATCGCATACACAGGAAATGAATACGGTATTTCTTCAAATGAATGTGCCAATTCTAGATCTTGCTCCAGAAACGGTAGTGCTGGTAACCCGTGGATTAATTTTGGTAAGCATCATACTGGGTATCTGTTTGAGGTCTGTCCCGTGGCTTATTTCCATCATTGCTATCATGGTTGGAACGCAGCTAAGTCTTGCCCTAAGTTTTGGCTTGTACTTTGTCCTTCAGCACAGTGTTACCGGATGGAATCATTTGAAAACTTCCCAAGAGTGGACCAATAAATCCATGTGGGTACGTTCTTTACCTTTTACTGGTGGTGCTATGGTGCTGTTTCTGCTTGTTTTCCACTTTGATAAGAACTCGTTGTTACAATGGTCCAGCTACTCTCTCGTATTCCTAAGCGCACTGAGCTTGCCGCACATTTATTTCATGTCACGTTTCTACCAAAAAACATAGCGAGTTCATTTGCTAGGACTAAAGGCGATTTACCCCAATTTCTTCTTGAGTGTGATTTGAGTGATTTCCGGCCACATACCTACTCTTCCCGGAAAAGCCAAGAAACCAAAACCTCTATTCACATGTAATACTTTACCATCAGGTTCAGGGTATAATCCCGCCCATTTGGGGTATTTAAATTTGACAGGGGACCACTTGATCCAACCTGGAATCTCTATTCCAAACTGCATTCCGTGCGTATGACCGCTTAACGTAAGGTGTACCTTTTTGTTGTGTTGCTTTACCTGCGCATCAAAATGCGAAGGATCATGGCTGAGCAGAACGGTAAATGCGTCCTCAGGTATCCCGGAAAGCGCTTGGTTTAGATCGCCATATTGCGGAAAAGGAGGAAGTCCCCAATTCTCAACTCCTGCTAGATAAATACGCTGTCCTTCGCGTTCAAAATACCTGCTGTCATTCAGAAGTAGATCCATGCCCATCTCCTTATGAATTTCTTTTAACCTGTTTAGATTATCTACTTTATCCTTTGCAGATGGAAATTTCCAGTAATCTCCGTAATCGTGGTTACCGAGGATAGAGAACACACCGTTTTTACCAGATAGCTTTTGAAAAGTACTGATCCATTCTTCTGCTTCAGAAGCGGTGTTGTTCACCAAGTCCCCCGTAAACATGACAACGTCAGCGCCTAGCTGTGTCACCATGTCAACACCGTAGGACACTTTTTCGACATTGTCAAAAGAGCCGCTGTGAATGTCAGATATCTGGGCAATTGTAAAGCCGTCAAAAGCATCAGGCAGGTCATCAAATTCTAAAGTGTGGCTGATGACTCGATACCGGTAACGCCCTTTCCATATTCCATCAATGATCCCTATCAAGGGTATAGCGGCAATACCAAGCGCTAGTTGAGAGATAAAGGTTCTACGCTCTGGCATGATTGTCGGCTGGGTTGTCAGAGCGCGAAAAGTGAATTGGCCCAAACGGATAATATCCTCAATAATTAGAGGAGCCATAATAACCAACTTAGGAACGGCAATTAAAATGGTCGTACCTACAAGAAGGCTGAGATATTTATAGTCCACCTTGCCAGAAGTCATCATCATTGACATGTAAATACTAAAAATGATGTAGGCAATGGTAATCCCCCAATATATCCATGGAGTCGCAGAAGATTTAAATACGGTTTTGAATGCTTGATAGGCATAGAAATCTATGGCCAGAACAAATCCAAGGATGAATAGGATTCTAAAAATCATGATATCTGATTGAATGCTTAATAACAACGCCATATTGTGCCGATTGTTTTGTCTTGCAAAACTCGGTATTTCAAACGAAGTAGCTAACTTACCTACTCATAATTTCAGCCATTCTTTCTAAACACAGTTCCATGGGTCAGGAAACGCCAGATACAGATAAAAAACTTTTCCTTTTAGACGCTTATGCCCTTATTTTCAGGGCTTATTTTGCTTTTGCTAAAAACCCAAGGATCACTTCTGGTGGCATGGATACTTCGGCAATTTATGGCTTTACCAGCGCGTTGTTAGACCTACTCTCCAAGGAAAACCCAACACACATCGCCGTTTGTTTTGATCTTCCACAGCCCACGGAACGACATGAGATTTTCCCAGAGTATAAAGCCAATCGAGAAGCAACTCCTGAGGCTATAAAATCAGCAGTACCCTATATACATCGGATTCTAGAGGCCTTTAAAATTCCCGCAATAGGTGTTCCTGGCTATGAAGCAGATGATGTGATTGGTACACTGGCTAAAAAAGCAGAGAAGGAAGGGTTCACCACCTACATGATGACGCCTGACAAGGATTTCGCACAATTGGTGAGTGATAAAATCTTCATGTATCGACCAGGTCGTGGAGGAAATCCTCCTGAAGTATGGGGAGTACCCCAGGTTTGTGAGCGGTTTGGACTCTCTAATGCAGATCAAGTCATTGACTATTTAGGCATGATGGGAGATGCGGTAGATAATATCCCTGGATTACCTGGAGTAGGTGCTAAAACAGCCGCTAAGCTGCTCATGCAGTATGGAAGTTTAGAAGAAACCTTAGCGCATGCAGGTGAGATAAAAGGAAAATTAGGCGAGAAAATCCGTGACAATGCGGAGCTGGGGATCTTGTCTAAAAAGTTAGCTCGAATCATTCTCGAGGTGCCTGTAGATCTTGAGCCAGAAACATTAACAAGAGACGAGTGGGACCAAGATGCACTGTTGACTATTTTTGAGGAGCTGGAATTTAGGACACTAGGCCGAAGATTAGGTTTAAAAAGAGGTGTTGAGGCTGTTTCCAGATCAAGTGAAGCATCTAAAAAACAAGTAAAAGAAATTAAGCTTGCTTCAAATGATCAAATGAGCCTGTTTGGTGGCCCAGAACCTGATTCGCCTGCGACCTTAAATGTCCCTTCCGGTAGAGATTCTGTTCGGACCATGGACCACTTATATCAATTGGTAGAAACTCTTCCTGAAGCTAGAGAACTTGCACGTCTCTTGGCGGAGAAGTCATCAGTTGCCTTTGATACAGAAACCACCTCATTAGAGGTGTTGGACGCGGAGATCGTGGGAATGAGCTTTAGTTACGCTGAGGGCAAGGCGTATCTTGTCACAGTACCACAGGATAGAGCGGCAGCGGAAGAAATTATCCGTGCTTTTGAGCCATTTTGGTCGAGTACAACGGTTGAGAAAATTGGTCAAAACATCAAATACGATCTATCTGTATTGATGAATTACGGAGTGGAGGTAAGAGGCTCCTTGTTTGACACGATGATCGCCCATTATTTGATCCAACCAGACATGCGCCATAATATGGATATACTCGCGGAGACCTATCTGAACTATG
>CAJWFD010000042.1 GCA_913031435.1 uncultured Cryomorphaceae bacterium | reverse complement strand
TCGCCTTGCTACCGGAGCCATATCCCATGAAGCCTATTATTTTTCCCGTCATTGATTTTTCCTGCTGTGCGGCATCGCATAACGTACTGATTAATCCCATAAAAATGGATGCGGTATACATATTACCGATCAAGCTTGATGCTCGTTCTGCAGGTTCTAGTGCCTTCGATACATAATCTTTGTAGTAGGTACTCTTGCTAAAGGTTCTTACCCACGTTTTAGCCTCTTCTTTATCTTCCGGCATTTCACAGCCCATGGCAGTTACTACTTCCGCCCATTTTCCGTTCTCCTTCATCCAATCTAGGTAGAAGTTGACCAGCATGCGTCTTCCATGAAAGGCGTAGGGAAGGTGCATCACGATGCGGTCCCACTCCAGAGCAGGGTTAACGTTGACTTTCGCGCCAAAATGCGTTAGAGCTTCTTTAACACGCGCTATATAAGCACCGTTACTGTATTGACCGTCGAAAACAGGTTCTTCATGGTACGTCCTGAGCATGGTGTTGCCACCCCAGAAACCATTCGCCTTGGATAAGCGATCTTCTGCGTCCTCAGTGGATAATGACAACCCCAACAATTGTGCGGCTTCTACTAAAACAGCTGCCTTTGTGTGGGTTCTTCTTGGTTTGAAAAAATCGCGCTCGCCTTTCGTTGCCACACCTATTTCTTCGCTGAGACTTATGATCTCCGGGTTAGCACAAACAAGCAATGCCACGGCTCCCGCTCCTTGGGTGTATTCCCCTGAAGAATTAAGTTCATATTTTGCTAAATCCGATGCCACCACAATGGCCTGCATTTCCGGATGTTGCTTGACGTAAAGGCAGGCATTCTCTAAGGCATCTATGGCACCTATACAAGCAAACGTCATGTCAACAACATCAGTGTTTCGCAATGATCCAGGGCCGTGCTCTGCCTCTAAACCATGCTCTACAAGATCTAAAATATAAGTAGCGGTGGGTTTCGCACTGTCAAGTGCGCTTTCGGTTCCTAGATAGAGCCTTCCTACTTTTGAAGGATTTAATTTTTCGTTCGTGAATAACGCTAGACATGCATTTGCTCCCATGGAAGCAGCGTCTTCATCTATGTCAGGAAAAGACATAGAAGTCAAGCCTAGGCCTTTGTTAAGCTTGGCATATTCTATTTCTCTTGCTCTAGCTAGAGTTTCAATAGGTAGGTAATGGTGGGGAACGTAATAGGAAAGAGCATCTATTCCGATTTTCATCTAGCGGATGTTATAGTTTAACAATATGGAGTCAGCATCAATTTTCAATCATTGAGCGCCTAAATAATGACCATCTTAACCGTTGTAGTGAATAAAGGTTTTCTTTGTGAGACAACTCATTAACGAATAGGCTGTGATTTACAACATTCCAAGCTCAAGCATGGCTTCCTCACTCATCATACTTTTATCCCAGGTAGGTTCAAAAGTAATCTCAACCTCAGCATCACGAACGCTGTCTAAGGCCTTAGCCTTGTCCTTGACTTCTTGAGGCATGCTCTCTGCAACAGGGCAGTTGGGTGAAGTCAGGGTCATTAGAATATGGACATCTCTCTCCGTACTTACCTTAACATCATAAATCAAACCTAGTTGATAGATATCCACAGGAATTTCGGGATCAAAAATGGTACACAATACAGCGACCACTTCTTCACCAATTTTCTGCATTTCACTATGTGTAAGTTCTTCACTCATCTCGTTATCTATTAACCGGCAAATACCAGTGCGTAATATTTCATTTGAGTAATCATGCTCATCAGCCCGTTTGCTCTGGTTGGACTTAAATGGTCTTTTAACCCCATTTTATCTAAGAAATCTAGGTCTGCTTGAGCAACTTCTTTCGCTGGTTGATCGCTAAAAACATCAATTAACATTGCTACGATGCCTTTGGCAATGATCGCATCTGCATCCGCCTTAAAAATTACATGATCGCCATTCTTTTCAGCTTTCAGCCAGACCTTACTCTGACAACCTTTTACCAGTAAATCCTCTTCTTTTTCGTCTTCGGATAGCGTGGCCATAGATTTACCCATCTCAATGATGTGGCTGTACTTATCCATCCACTCCTCTAGGAAATCGAAGTCATCGATCAGTACTTGTTGCTTTTCTTGGATACTACTCATGGCTTATTTCAACATGTTAACTGCTTTTACAAGGGCTGCTTTAAAAAGGTCAATCTCCTCTTTCGTATTGTAGAGCGCAAAACTTGCACGTGCAGTTCCAGATACGCAAAAGGCATCCATAATGGGCTGGGTGCAATGCTGTCCTGTGCGAATAGCCACTCCTTGCTGATCTAATAATACTCCTAAATCATACGAGTGAGTGCCGTCCACAACAAAGCTCAAGACACTTGCCTTATTCAATGAGTCACCTATGATTCTAAATCCTTCAATACTGCTACATTGTTCTACGGCATAAGCGAGTAGTTCACTTTCATGAGCAGCTATGTTTTCGATGCCAAGTTCATTCACAAAAGTTAGTGCCGCTCCAAAGCCAATGATTCCCTCAATGTGAGGTGTCCCCGCTTCAAACTTATGGGGAATTCCAGCGTAAGAACTTTCTTTCATGGTTACTGTAGCGATCATCTCGCCCCCACCTTGATAGGGCGGTAAAGCTTCTAGCCGTTCTCGTTTGCCATAAAGTATACCGAGTCCAGTAGGTCCATACATTTTATGTGAGGAAAGAGTGAAAAAATCTACATCCCACTCTTGAACATCCACCATGGCATGTGGTCCGCTTTGTGCACCATCTACGAGTGTCCATGCGCCAACAGACTGCGCTTTTTTAAGCAGCAGTTGAACAGGGTTAATGGTCCCTAACGCGTTTGAAATATGATTAAATGAGACCACGGCGGTATCCTTATCAATAATAGTATCAATCTGGTCAACGACCAGCTCTCCGTGAGCGTTTACAGGAAAGTATCGCAGCTCAGCGCCCGTACGTTCACACAGCATTTGCCAGGGAACGATATTACTGTGGTGTTCCATTTCCGTAATAACTACATTCTGTCCCTTTGAAACGATACTTGATAGACCAAATGCAATGGTGTTGATGCTGTCCGTAATTCCACGGGTAAATATAATTTCTGCAGCTTCCTTTGCATTGATGTGTGCCCTCACTTGCTCTCTAACAGACTCCATTCCATCCGTTGCGCGCTGGCTCAATGTGTGCACTCCGCGATGAACGTTGGCGTTGTAGTTCAGGTAATAGTCTGATATCGCATTGATCACTACCAGCGGCTTTTGTGACGTTGCAGCATTATCCAGGTACACGAGAGGATGTCCGTGAATCTTTTGATTCAGAATAGGGAACTGTGCTCTTATGTCTTGGACGTTGTAGGCCATATTAGAGTGCGAATTCTAAATTAATACCGAGTTTGTCTGCAATAACAAGGTTTAAGCGTGTTGCTAACTGTGGAACCTTAACATATTCAAGGGCATCAGAAGCAAATGCATAGGTCATTAGGCCTTGTGCTTCGCTTTTCGGAATACCTCTGGAACGAAGATAAAATAGTGCGTTCTTATCTAACTGACCGATCGTACATCCATGAGAACAACGAACATCGTCTGCGAAAATTTCTAACTGAGGTTTTGCATCAATATGTGCTTTGTTGCTCAAAAGAATGTTATCATTTTGCTGAAAAGCATTCGTCTTTTGTGCTTTTTGACGTACAATAACTTTACCGTTAAAGATTCCGTGACCTTTACCAAGGTAAATTCCCTTATAAAGCTCTCGACTGTAACAATTAGGTTCTTGATGGTCAACTAAAGTATGGTGATCAACTGTCTGGCCATCTCCAATGATGGTAACACCATCCATATGACTTTCGCAATGCTCACCTGCAGAGTAGAAATGCAGATTATTTCTAACCAATTTACCACCGAAGCTATACGTACCAACGTGTACGTTACTTTGACGCTCTTGCAACACATGTGTATTGTCCACTAATGAAGCGTGGGTGACGTCATTCTGAATTTTATAATAGCTCACTCTGGAGTCTTGCGCAGCAAATATCTCACTTACAAAATTGGTAAAATTAACAGTGCTACCTAAGTTTTGGTGGCGCTCTACAATTTGAACTTCCGCATTCTGCCCCACTATAATCAAGTTGCGTACCTGAGAAAAAGAAGGGCCATTTTCTTCCGTGGTCAAATAGAGCACTTCAATAGGCTTGTCAACAGTTTGATTGTTTTTAATTCTAATAAACGCCCCATCATCAGCGAACGCCGTGTTGAGATCGACGAAAGTCTCTCCCTTTGGAGCAGCTTTGCCTAGGTATTCCGCGATCGTGTCGGGATATTTATTCAATGCTGAAGCGAAGGTGCAAATATCAAATTCACTATGCGTTGTTTCACTGAGCCAAGAACTGTATTTCCCGTTGATGAATACGAGTTTATAAGTATCCAGATCACTGAGGAGAAACTGCTTGATGTCTGAAAACGCAACGGCATCATCACTTTTCAATAATATTTTGTAGTCGTGCTTAAGTACCGGCTTTAAATTCGTGTACTTCCACTCTTCATCTTTTGTGCTTGGAAACCCGGTAAGCTCAAAGCGGTCTAACGCCTCTTTGCGCAAGGCAGCTATACTAAGGTTGCGACCACCGTTTAGTTGAGGCTCTCTAACAACAAAAGAAGAGAGCAAGTCTTGTGCTAAATTTGTCATACGTTTTCCTCCTTGATCCAGTCGTATCCTTTTGCTTCGAGTTCTATCGCTAGGTTTTTGTCCCCGCTCTTCACAATTTTACCATTGTACAGTACATGTACGAAATCAGGCTCAATATGGTCCAGTAGTCTTTGGTAATGAGTGATGACAAGAACAGCATTGTTCGCGTTTCGGAGCTTGTTTACACCGTTAGCTACAATACGAAGTGCGTCAATGTCCAAACCAGAATCAGTCTCATCTAGGATGGCTAGTTTCGGCTCCAACATGGCCATTTGAAAAATTTCATTTCGCTTTTTCTCGCCTCCTGAGAACCCTTCGTTCAAACTTCTACTGAGGTAGCTTTTGTCCATCTCTAAAAGTGCCGATTTCTCACGCATTTTAGACAACATCTCTCTAGCGTCCATAGGTTCTTCACCACGTCCTTTGCGAGTTTCATTGATGGCAGTTTTTATGAAATTGCTCACCGTTACCCCGGGTATTTCAATAGGGTATTGGAAACTCAGAAAAATACCCTTGTGAGCACGTTCTTCAGGATCTAGGTCTAACAGATCTGCACCTTCAAAATCGATAGATCCGCCAGTTACTTTATAGTCTTCACGACCAGCAATGACATTACTCAAGGTTGATTTCCCAGATCCGTTAGGTCCCATGATAGCGTGAACTTCGCCTGGTTTGATCTCTAAATTTATGCCTTTGAGGATTTCCTTTTCCTCAACTCTGGCGTGTAGGTTTTTAATTTTAATCATGACTTATCCTACGGAACCCTCTAAGGAGATCTCCAATAGTTTTTGTGCTTCTACGGCAAATTCCATAGGAAGCTGGTTGAGTACATCTTTACAATATCCGTTGACGATCAATGCGATGGCCTGTTCTGTTTGAATTCCACGCTGGTTGCAGTAGAAAAGTTGGTCTTCTCCTATTTTCGAAGTAGTTGCCTCATGCTCTATTTGAGCAGTAGGGTTCTGCGCTTCTATGTAAGGAAAGGTGTGTGCACCGCATTGATCTCCCATCAAAAGGGAGTCACACTGGCTAAAGTTTCTAGCGTTTTCAGCACGAGCTCCTATACGTACAAGGCCGCGATAGCTGTTGTGACTGTGTCCTGCGCTGATACCCTTCGAAATAATAGTGCTCTTGGTGTTTTTTCCCAAGTGAATCATTTTCGTACCGGTATCTGCCTGCTGATAATTATTAGTTACCGCAACACTGTAGAATTCGCCTACGCTGTTGTCTCCCTTGAGAATACACGACGGGTATTTCCATGTTACTGCTGACCCTGTTTCTACTTGAGTCCAACTAATTTTAGCATTACGTTCACAAATACCACGTTTTGTCACAAAATTGAAGACACCACCTTTGCCTTGAGCATCACCTGGGTACCAATTCTGCACGGTACTGTACTTGATCTCAGCACCGTCCATCGCCACGAGTTCAACCACTGCCGCGTGTAACTGGTTTTCATCGCGTGATGGTGCCGTACAACCTTCAAGATAACTTACAAACGAGCCCTCGTCTGCCACAAGCAGGGTACGCTCGAATTGACCAGTACCCGACTCATTGATACGGAAATAGGTACTTAATTCCATGGGGCACCGAACGCCTTTTGGAATGTAACAGAACGATCCGTCTGTAAAGACAGCACTGTTCAAGGCGGCATAAAAGTTATCTCTCTTTGGAACCACCGTGCCAATATGCTTTTTGACCAATTCCGGATGCTCAGCTATAGCCTCACTCATGGAACAGAAAATAATCCCTTTTTCTCCCAGTGTTTTCTTAAATGTCGTTGCTACAGAAACAGAATCTACCACAATATCCATGGCGACACCACTCAAACGCTTCTGCTCGTTTAGGCTAATGCCTAACTTTTCAAAAGTCTTGAGTAGTTCCGGATCTACATCATCTAAACTGTCTAACGTTTTCTTTTGCTTAGGAGCACTATAGTAAGAAATTGCCTGAAAATCTGGTTTCTTGTAGGTGACATTGGACCATTCAGGCTCTTTCATATCCAGCCAGATTTTGAAGGCATCAAGGCGCCATTCCAACATCCAAGCAGGTTCGTTTTTTTTAGCGCTAATCATACGAATAACATCTTCATTCAATCCTGGTGCCACTGTATCACTCTCGATATCAGTTACAAAACCATATTTATATTCTGAAGCTGTTACTTCGTCTAGAATCTCATCGCTCATAGACTTATATTATATTGCGAAACTTTCACCACACCCGCAGGTGCGTGTCGCGTTAGGGTTATTAAAATTAAATCCACTACCATTTAGGCCACCACTGTATTCCAGGGTAGTCCCAATCAGGTAAAGGAGGCTTTTTTTCTCTACTACAACCTTAACACCGTTGTCTTCATAGAGTTCTCCGACTTCTGGCTTCTCGGTAGTGAAATCCATCTTATATGAAAGGCCAGAACATCCACCACTTTCTACTCCTACACTGATGTAGGTATCATCCAAGCTCTTGCCTTCTTCTCTCATGAGAGCATCGAGCTTCACTTTCGCTTTGTCAGATACTTTTATCATAACTGTTTAGATTCATTCTAAGATTGTGCAACAAAGTTAATAAATAACACCCGCATTGTGTTGCTTTCATGTACTATAACACGATAACTTCGCACTATGTTTGATTCGAAAAACCCACAGCGCACACCCATCTCTAGTCTTGGAGAGTTTGGCCTCATAGAGCACCTAACAAAAAATACAATTTTAAAGCAACCATCTACCGCTTTAGGTATCGGTGATGATGCTGCCCTGATTGACCAAGGCGAGTACTACACTGCTATTTCAACGGACATGCTTGTGGAAGGCATTCACTTTGATTTGAGTTATATGCCGTTGAAGCATTTAGGATACAAGAGCGTCATGGTAAATCTTAGTGATATTTATGCTATGAATGGAATGGCACAGCACATTACCGTTGGAATTGCCGTTTCAAATAGGTTCCCGGTGGAGGCTGTAGAGGAAATTTATGAAGGAATAAATTTAGCATGCGCTCGTTACAATATTGATCTTATTGGTGGCGATACTACGGCATCTCACTCTGGATTGATCCTATCAATCACTGCCGTAGGTCGAGTGGAGAAACCAAAATTGGCCAAAAGATCTGGTGCTAAAAATAATGACCTTGTCGTGGTTTCTGGTGATTTAGGAGGTGCTTACATGGGTCTACAAATCTTAGAACGCGAGAAACAAGTATACTTAGAAAACCCAGACATGCAGCCTGAGTTAAATGGCCATGAATATATCCTTGAGCGTCAGTTAAAGCCAGAATCAAGAAAGGACATTATAGAACTTTTAGAAGGCCTAGAAGTGGTTCCTACCTCAATGATTGACATCAGTGATGGTTTGAGCTCAGAAGTCTTGCATTTGGCTAAATCTTCTGAAGTTCAGTTCAATATTTACGAGAATAAAATACCCATTGACCCTTCAATCTTCACGTTGTGTGAGGAGTTTAACATGAACACGACCACGGTTGCGTTGAGTGGCGGAGAGGACTACGAGCTGCTCTTTACCATAGCCTTAGAGGACCATGATAAAATAAAAGCGAACCCCAACCTTACTATTATTGGATATGTAAAGGAAGGGTCAGGTGCCCATTTGATTACTCGAGATGAAAAAGTCGTCGAACTCAAAGCCCAAGGCTTTAAGCATATGGAGGAATAGAACGTGAGCTATTTTAGTTGATATTCAGGATAAATGCGCTTCCATTGCTCGGATTCAAACCATGCGCTGCGTCCATCTCCAATAGCAATCAAGCTCCAACCTCCCTGGACCCTGATTATTTTACCAGAACTTCCTTCGCTGAGTAATATAATTCGTTTGCCTCCCGCAAAAGGTTCACTGTATCCATAAGAGTTGGGCTCAACCACAATACATTTGGTAATCTTAGGACGGCTAATAGCACCAACACTTAACAGAACGATTCCAATCAGCGATGTGGTAAAAGGTATTCGCCAGTTTATTTTTCTGTTTGAGAACCTCTTCCATAAAAGCAACAAGAAGGAAAACAGTAAAACGAATGATCCTACAACCATCCATACTTCCTCTGGGAGAGTTCCACGAAATAATTCACTTAACCACTCCATAAGTTCTTGGCTAGGTTCGATAAGCGCATCTGCTAGTCTTAAGTTGATCCAGTCTAAATTATGTAGAGCATCGGTATTACTCGGGTCAAAAACTAACGCACGCTCGAAGTAAAGTTTTGCTTCTCCGTATTCCTCTAATCGGACATAACAGTTGCCTATGTTGTAAAACAGCTCTGTGTCTTTAACCCCAGCAGAGACTATTTCCTCATATTGATCAAGAGCTTTTCGATACAACCCTTGATCGTAAAGCTCCTTAGCAGCCGTGCTTAATTTGGTTATATGTTGTTCCATAGCCGTGTAAATTCAGTCAATAATTCGTGATCTCCGGAGGAAGCACTCGGTGCATATTGTGCTATTTGACAGCGTTCAATGAGTTGATGAACAGCAAGCCCATGTGCATCTCCTAGCAGCTGCGTGATTTCTTCTAATGAGGTGTTCTCTTTCGCGATACCAAGCTCAAGAAATCGCTCTTCTAGCGAATTCAACATAATTCCAAACCTATTCTCATGGGCAGAATCAAAGGCTGTCTCTACAAGTTTTTGAAGTTCTTTTTTTCTTGAAGTACTACCACCTTTAACCTTTTTTCTTGGAATTACCTGAACTCCCCATCCTAAGAGCATTAATCCAACAACTGTCCAGCTCCAGGACTTGAGATCATAAGCTTGATCTGAGACGTGCTCACCTTGCTGTAAATAGCGAATGTCATCGTCAATCGCGTTGACTTCTCTTTTCGTCAAAGGAACGCCCAAGTCATTCGTTAGATGCGTTTTCGAGGGAGCACCGCCAACGACCACTAAAGTATCAGCAGAAGCCGTAATAGTTTCGTATCGTTCCTTGCTAGTATTGAAGTAAACCCAGGTCATTTCCGGTAAAATGAAAGTTCCTTTAAATTGTGGCACCAACAGGTATTCAAATTCTTTATAACCTCTTACGCCACGTTCTGTGTATCGAATATTTTCATTGAATTTAGGATCGTAAACATCGAACCCTTGAGGCTCAACAAGGTGTGGTACGCTCAGGGTATTAAAATTACCAGTTCCTTCAATTCGTATTTTAAGGGTAATAGATTCATTTCCGTTTACCTCTTTGCGGCTCAATTCGCGAACAAAATTTAAATCACCAATTCCACCGCTATAATCCTCAGGTTTTGGACTTGGTAGCGGTTTAATTATAACGCTCGGTATTTTTCCAGTAGCCACCTTTGCTACAAAATTATTCATCGGCATCCCAAAGAAATCTCGCCGTCCAGAAGGCACTTGTACTTTAGCTGAAATTTGCAAGGATTGTCCTTTCAATGTTCCTGGTTTATTCGGAATAACAAGACGTTTGTCAAAATCCAATAGGGTAGCGGTTCTATTGCTAACCGATTCTCTTTTTGAAGTTTGTTTAAAATCTAATTGTTGCTGTAGTACATTTTCGAAGTTGGGTTGTTGAAGAATAGTTAAGTCTCTCACCTGGTCGAAAAGTACCGCTCTAAACAGAAGAACTAATGGCTCTCCAACGTAAACTGATTTTTTAGAGGTGAGAATTTCAACTTCAAAACTTGCCTTAGATTTTTTTGTAGAGGTATTTTCTCTTAAGGCTTCAGCTTTGACCTCAATCTTTAAAGAATTACTTTCCAAGACCCTCCCTTTTACGAGCATTGTAGCTGTAGCTAAGTTGAAAACACCTTTTTTAGTCGCCACAATATCAAAAGACATCTTCTTCGAAAAGCTTCTCGACCCATTGATAAACTGGGTTTGTTGTGAGGTATAAGGGCCGCTGACAACTTGAAAGTTTTTGAATTTAGGTACTCGGAATTGCCCAGTGCCTTCGGAGGTACTGTAGGTCACCCTGAAAGGTTCATTCAGCCCTACCGTTGTGCGGGAGCTGCTGGCATTGATCTCTGATTTTTGACCAAAACTCAATGTGCACCATAATAAAGCGCACACGAGAAGCATGTATTTACCAGTCTTTTTCACCACTCGTTTTATTTCCTTTGGCTTTTTTAGCCGTTACTTTTTCTGCTGTCTTTTCATCAGCGCGCTGAATGGCTTCCAACAATCCTTTAATTTCTTCTGGCGTCATCTTCGCCTCTGATTCTCCACCTTCCTCTGGTTTGTTTTTATCCGACTCTTTTGGCGAACCCTCATCGGCATCGTCCGTATTGTCCTTTTCATTTTCGGAATCCTGCTCGTCTTTATTCTCTTTATCTTCGGAGTCCTGATTCTCTTTGTTCTCGTTGTCTTCAGTGTCCTGATCTTCTTTGTTCTCTTTTTCCTGCTCGTCTTCGCTTTCGCTTTGTTCTTGCTTTTCTTGCTCCATCATTTTTTCTAATGCCCTGCTCAGGTTATAGATGGCGTCTTTTTTATTCGGATTATTTATCAAGCTTTGCTTGT
>CAJWFD010000041.1 GCA_913031435.1 uncultured Cryomorphaceae bacterium | reverse complement strand
AAGTTTCTGGCAAAACTATCATTCCTCGAGGCGCCGGTACCTCACTTGCGGGTCAATGCGTAGGTGAAGGGGTTGTTATGGACACTGGGCGTCACATGAATGCCATACTTGAAATCAACCTTGAGGAAGGCTGGGCAGAAGTTGAACCGGGTGTCGTACGTGACGAGCTTAACTTTCATTTAGCACCAATGGGCTGGTTTTTCGGCCCTAATACAAGTACTTCTAACCGCTGCATGATGGGCGGTATGGTGGGCAACAACAGCTCAGGGTCTACCTCTATCAGCTACGGAACCACGAGAGAGAAATTATTAGGACTCGAGGTGGTCACTGCTGGAGGCGATGTGATCAAAATTGGTGCAATCAAAAGCGATGCCAGCTCAGATATCCCCGCGAAAGTATTAAACTGGGAAGCTGATTGGGGTAAGGCTTTTTCTTCCGAAAACCTAGGGCAATTTTTTCCCGACTCCTCCATTCACAGAAGAAACACCGGCTATGCCATAGACCTTCTGACCCATACTAAAGAACACCAAAACAAATGGCTGGATGTCCTTTGTGGATCAGAGGGAACGCTCGCTATTACGACAAAAATTCGACTACAATTAGATCCGCTACCCCCAAAACACGTAGCCGTCATCGCATTTCACTACCACTCCATGGATGCCGCCTTGGGCGATACGCAGCTGCTTATGAAGCGCACGCCCTACCAGCTAGAGTTGATGGATCGAATCATTTTAGAATGTACACGTGAAAGCAAAGAATATGGGCCTTACCGAAGCTTTGTTATTGGGGATCCTGCTGCCATTCTACTGGTAGAATGTCGTGGAGAAACCACAGCGGAATTAGACCAGGCTATAGAGGAGATGACCGCTACCAAGAGCTACGAACAAACCGTCCTTCGCGGTGAGGAGAGTGACAAAGTATGGAAGCTTCGCGCCGCTGGACTAGGGTTGTTGTCTAATATTCCAGGGGATGCAAAACCCGTCGCGTGCATTGAAGATACCGCAGTACGCCTTGACGTACTGCAAGAGTACATCAGGGAATTTGATATGCTTATGCAAAGGTATGGACAACAAAGTGTGTACTATGCCCATGCTGGCGCCGGTGAATTACACTTGCGACCCCTACTTAATTTAAAGACTTCAGAGGGCGTTAAGCTGCTATATGATATTAGTAAGTCTAGCGCTGAACTTGTTAAGAAATACGGAGGCTCGCTTTCTGGTGAGCATGGTGACGGCAGGGTTCGCGCTCCTTTTATCAAAGATTTTTATGGGAAGCAGGTTTATCCCTGGATGGTCTCCTTCAAAGAGGCTTGGGACCCAAATGGTTTACTAAACGCGGGGAAAATTGTCCACGCAAAACCCATGACGGAAGACTTACGTTACCAGGTAGACCGCGAGGAGCCTGTTATAGATAGCCTGCTTAATTTTAATCCAGAAGGTGGGTTTTTACGTGCCGTAGAAAAGTGTAACGGTTCTGGAGATTGCCGTAGGTTGCCTCATTCTGGAGCGCTGATGTGCCCCTCTTATATGGCCTCGCGAGATGAATGGGACAGCACAAGGGGACGTGCAAATATTTTACGTAGTGTTCTCACAGAACAGAGCACCGCTGGATTTACCGCGCCAGAAGTAGCAGAAGCTATGCAGCACTGTGTAGGCTGCAAAGGCTGTACGAAAGAATGTCCTAGTGGCGTTGACATGGCGGCCATGAAACTAGAGTTTCTCTATCAAAACCGAAGCAACAGAACACTGGGAGATATCGCATTTGCGAACTTCCATAGGGCAGAGAAATTTTTAGCATTGCGGGCTATTATTAACCCATTATTACAACTAGGAATGACCAAGCGTTTCCTAGGTATTGCACCTGAGCGCAGCATGCCAGCGCTAGCTAGTCCGGCCTATATGAAAGCCTATACGTCAGGCTTCACAGCAACGTCTGCAAAAAACAGCCTACGTCCTGTGGTCTTGTGGGTAGATGAGTTTACCGCTGCACAGGAACCGGTACTTGTGGGAAAGGCTATAGATGTGCTGACAGCATTAGGTTGTACACCCGTTGTATTTTATGCCCCAAGCGGAAGAGCACTGCTCTCAGGAGGCTTTTTACCTCAAGCAAGTGCCATTGCTAAAAGTGCCGTTCATGGTTTACAAGATCTTCTTCAGAACATGGGAGAAGTGCCTATCATAGGTTTGGAAGCCAGCGCTGTATTAAGCGCTGTGGATGAGTATACCAGGCTTCTTGACGGTACGGATCTGGAGTGGATAAAGGAACGTAAATTTCAAACCATAGACCACTTCCTTGCCAACTACCTGGTCACTATAGATTCACCCCAGCAGAAGTTCCACTCCTTTCATGAAGCTATTCTGTTACATGTTCACTGCCATCAAAAAAGTCTTGAAAATGCTGGAGATACCGCTTACGTATTGCAGCTACTTCTTGGAGCAAAAGTCAACCGAGTCAAGAGCAGTTGCTGTGGAATGGCCGGAGGATATGGCATGAAAAAAGAAAATTATGAGATGAGTACTAAAATGGCAAATCTCGTATTAATCCCAAATGTGGAGGCTTTTGATGGAGAATACGTAGTTGCCACAGGTACCTCCTGTCGTCATCAAATTCAGGACCTAGCGCAGAGAACTGCCGTACATCTATTGGATGTACTATGGGACCAATTAATCATGGATACTACAGCCCAAGATTGATAAAAACTACTTTTCTGCGGCCTCGAATCTGATGCCTATATCCTGAATACCGATCAACAAGGTGTCCCTCATTCCCTGGGTTATTTTCAACGTATACCGCTCGTCATCCCTGAACCTTACGGCACCCTTTCCAATCGGAATAGCGAGGGTTTTTAAACTGCTCATTCCACTACCGTTCCAGGCACCTAAATCATCAGCCAGAGCAACATTTACAGTATCAGAATACTCCACTCCTTCCGTGCTTTCTATGGAACGGAACAGATAGATGTTATTGTAGGGATAGTCGGTGAAATGACGAATATACATGCTCATAAAGACCGGCTTGTCCGATTCTTTTGGCTCCCAACTCACCGACACGGTGGAGTCCATGTGCCACTGCATTTGCTCAAAGGTGATTAGCTCGTCCAGTACGACATCAGTCCCGCAGGAACCCAGCAGCAGTGCCACTGTAGATGCGCCTACCAGACGAACTAATCTTGCCTTTAAACCTATCATTATTCCGCTTTTTTATGAGATTTATTCCCTTGATTGCGGTTGCGATTGCGGTTGCGATTCCCATTGTTCGATTGCTTTTTAGGCTTGTCGAACCTATTAATGCTCTCCTCTGCGTTACCACCCACGAAGTCTGCAACTTCAAACTCGGCTTTCACCTTAGGTGCTTCTTCGTACGCAAATTCTGTCAAGTCATCTGGAAGTTCGCCTTTATCATTCGCCTCAATAATCTCATTTACTTGTTCCAATTTTAAAGGAACCCAGTTAGAAATATCGCTGTCTAAAGCGTACCAAAGCATCTCCTTGAAGATGTCCATCTTCTGGAATACGGCAACGCCCTTAGAGAGCTTTAGTTTTTTGTTTGGAGAAGGAAAGCGTTTCACCGCTTCTATATAACTGTCTAATTCGTAGTTCAAACAGCACTTCAGCTTACCACACTGGCCGGCTAGTTTCTGCGGATTCAAGCTCAATTGTTGGTATCTGGCCGCTGCCGTATTGACACTTCTAAAATCACTGAGCCAGGTGGAACAGCACAATTCGCGTCCACAGGAGCCTATACCTCCTAGGCGCTGTGCTTCTTGACGTGCACCAATCTGACGCATGTCAACACGAACACTAAACATCTGAGCCAACTCACGAATGAGTAGCCGGAAGTCTACACGTTCTTCTGCCGTGTAAAAGAACGTGGCTTTAGAGCCATCACCCTGGTACTCAACATCAGAAATTTTCATTTTCAGACCCATTCTTTCCGCCGCAACGCGACTTTGAATCATGGTGTCTTGTTCCTTGTTACGTGCATCCGCCCAAGCTTCTAGATCTTTTTCTGAAGCCTTGCGATACACTTTCTCAGGTTTCTCTTCCTTATCGAAGTGAAACTTTTTCTTATTCATCTGGAGCTTTACAAGCTCTCCAACGATGGAAACGTTACCTATATCATGTCCCGAATGTGCCTCTGTTGCCACGGCATCTCCGACCTGGAGTGTTAGTTCGTTCGCATTGTGATAAAACTCTTTGCGACCGTTCTTAAATCTTACCTCAACCCAATCAAATGGTTTTTCTGTTGAGGGAAGTTCCATATTTGAAAGCCAGTCAAAGACTGGCAATTTATTACATCCTGTTCCACATGATCCGTTGCTTTGGCAACCCTTTGGAACGCCACCAGCGCTACTACAATTATTGCAAGCCATGGTCGTTATTATTTTACATTACAAACGCACCTTTTGGTGTGTTGTTTGAACTACTAAGGTCGTAAATTGAAGCCATGTATAAACGGCACTGGACATTTTTTATCTATTCCACGCTTTTGGCGGTTACTTTACCTTTTACCAACCAGGCTTACGGTCAGTTAAATGGTAATGCATCCACTAATAATGAGTCGTTTAGCTACTGGATTGACCACCTTCCATATAACTCCATTTCTCACATAGCGCACCTGGATGGGCTGACTTTTTGTGGCGCAGATCAGGGACTTTTAGTCTATGATAATGCGGCTGGTGAGTACCAGCGATTTTCCTCTATCAACGGGCTTTCTGATGCTGGCATTACGGCTATTGCTGCAGATGCCTCGTCTTCTTCTGTATGGATGGGCTACCCTTCTGGACGTATTGATGTTTGGTATAACGGGAAATTTCATGCGATCAACGCTATTGAGGACGCACCGCAATACACCGGGCTTAAAACTATCAATGCGATCACCTTTTACGGGGATAAAGCCTATGTCGCTACAGATTTTGGCATTGTAGAGTTTTCCACCCTAAATTATTTGGCCGAAAGAACCTTTATTTTAGGACCTAATTCCACGGCGACTCGCGTGGATAACATGGCCATTACAGATGCTGGAGTTCTTTACGCGTTAACCCCCCAGATGAAAGATGAGGGGCTGATTAACAAGGGTGTTTTGACGGATAATTTAGTGTTTTATGAAAATTGGACACCGCTAGGACTGACCCAAAACTGGAATGGAACAGCGCTTGTTTTTGACCCTGTTCAATCTGCGCTCTTATTTGCAAAAGAAGGCGATATGGACACCGAACTCTTGCGCCTGGATACAGATTCTACAACCTCCATTTTATACACTACCGCGCAAACTTTGCAATCCCTAACGGTTTCAAGTGGTGGTGAGATGGTGGTGGCCACATTAGAGTTTAACGTACTGCTCTTTGAAAACGGGATGAACACCACGAATATTTCTGCTGCGATATTCAATGCGGGTGCTTTTTCTCCGTTGTGTGCGGTGCATGATGATGAGGATCAGGCAACGCTGATTGGAAACTATAAAACTGGGTTAATACGGACGAAAGACTTGGTGCAAAACAAACGAATTGTTCCCAACTCCCCTTTCAGCGACCGTGCTTACCGGTTGGTTTCTTTTGGAGCGGGACGGAACACCAGTTATACTGATGTTGGAGGCAATAATCCTGAAAATTTCGGTGGCGTTTTGCTATGCCCGGGCGCACTAACAGATCTTTGGACAAAGACCTTTGTTGCGGATGGAATGGGTGTTTACTCCGGACAGCGTTGGACCCATAAACCCAATGCCCTGCTCTATGGTGTTACAGATGTCGTAGATGCTGCTTATACCGTAAATAGCGCCGGTGAAGCGCAGCTGTTCCTTTCTTCTTGGGGTAAGGGATTGGTGCTGATTCAGGGCAATGGATCTCCTGAGTTCTTATTGGATACTGTGGCGCTTTTTAATACCGCAAACTCTGATGGCGCACTGGTTGGTGTTGGGGGGAATGCCTCTGATTTACGTACAGGGGGAATTGCCCTTGACGAAAACGGTACATTATGGGGAGTGCAGAGCTTGGTGTCAAATCCATTATTTAGCCGATCACCGGAAGGTGTATTCACCTCATATGGTTTGAGTCCAGGCGCAGATGGCGTGGCATTAAAAGACGTCTTGGTGGAAGATGGTATGGTCTTTATACAGAGTCGTACAAATGGTATTTACGCCTACAGTGAGGTGGACGGCGTAGGGCTTAAAAGACAGCTCACTTCTGGCTTAGGCTCTGGAGATTTGCCTTCTGATAAGGTGCTCGCGATGACCTTTGACCAGGACGGAGAGTTGTGGATAGGTACAGACGAAGGATTGGTGGTATTGTATAGTCCTGAGAATCTTTTCGACGGAACAGGATCTTATGATGCGCGGCCCATTCTTTTTGAAGAAGACGGTGTCGTTCAAAAACTACTCGGCGAGACTCCAGTCACAGCGCTTTACACAGATGGCGGAAATCAGAAGTGGATTGGAACCAGAGGTGCTGGATTATTCCTTGTCGCTCCAGATGGCTTAACCCTGATCCATCAATTCACCGAAAACAACAGCCCCTTGATCTCAAACAGCATTGTTGATGTTGCCGTAGACCCCACCACAGGCGAGGTTCTTATTGCAACAGACAAAGGGCTGATAGGGTTTCGTGGCGACGCTACTCCCGGTCATACCGGTTTTTACCCTGAGCTACACGTCTATCCCAATCCTGTGCGTCCTAATTATGACGGCCCGGTTTTCATACAGGGTTTACAAGAGAACGCCCGCATAAAAATTACTGATGTGTCCGGTGGCCTGGTCTACGAATCTATATCAACAGGAGGACAGCTGCGATGGGAAGGACAAAATTTACGTGGCCTAGATGTTTCTTCCGGTGTCTATCTCATCTACGCAATGGATGATTTAGGAGAGGTGACAGCACAAGGAAAAGTTCTTATCGTACGTTGATAATCAATACATGAATATCCTATTTTTAATCTATGGCGAAGACAGAAAAGACGGCATCTAAGAAGAAGAGCTATTTAAAGCAAATCATCATCACTTTAGTTGTGCTCACAGGTCCTATATGGGGTCTATCGCTTCTGTTGTTCCTCACCTCTCTTGGGACTTTTGGCACATTGCCTAGTGTGGCACAGATTTCAAATCCCCAGACCAAGCTGGCTACAGAAATCATTACAGAAGACGGGGAAGTATTGGGTACGTTTTATCGCGAAAACCGCACAACAGCGTCTTTTGATGAAATTTCACCATTCCTCATCAGTGCACTGGTCGCTACGGAAGATGAACGTTTCTTTCAGCACAGCGGCATCGATGCTCGCGCCCTTGCACGGGCTGTTTATGGCTTAGGAAATAGAGGTGGTGGATCTACATTGACCCAGCAATTGGCAAAGATGCAGTTCAATGATCCCGCAAGGAATATCGTTCAGCGGATTGGTCAAAAACTAGGAGAATGGATCATTGCCGTCCAGTTGGAAAGGCTCTATACGAAAGAAGAGATTATTGCGCTCTACCTCAACCAGTTTGACTTCTTATACCAAGCCGTAGGGATAAATTCAGCTGCTAGAGTCTACTTCAATAAAAAGCCTATTGACCTTCGGGTGGAAGAAGCTGCGGTACTGGTTTCCATGGCGAAAAACCCCAGCCTATACAATCCAAGACGTTATCCGGAACGCGCTAAGCAACGCCGCGATCAAGTTTTCGTGCAAATGGTTAAAAACGGGATGATGAGTGAGGCCGAAAAAGACAGCCTCCAAGAACTTCCTATACAGCTAGAGTTCCGTCCACAGAGCCACACTGCTGGTCTTGCTCCTTACTTTAGAGAATATCTACGCGGTTATATGAAGGACTGGATTAAAACCTACGAAAAGCAGACTGGAAATGATATTGACCTCTACACCGGGGGACTAAAGATTTATACCACCATTAATGCTGAAATGCAGCAAAATGCAGAAGAGGCCGTAAATGAGCACATGGGTAACCTCCAGCGTATTTTCAATATCATTAAAAAAGACCGTAAATATGGACCCTATTATTTTGATACAGACCCAGCGGGGAAAGTTCGCAAGATCTTAGACCAGGCCATGCGCAGGACGCAGCGCTACAGAGGCTTGAAGAAAAACGGCGCGAGTGCAGACAGTATTAGAACCGTATTTAATACCGCCATACCTATGACCGTTTTCTCCTGGGAGGGAGATAGAGACACGGTCCTTAGCCCTATGGACAGCATCATGTATTACAAGGGTCTTTACCAGGTAGGCATGATGTCCATGGAACCTCAAACAGGTTACGTAAAAGCATGGGTGGGAGGAAACGACTATCAGTATTTCAAGTATGACCACGTGAAACAAGGGAAGCGTCAGGTAGGCTCCACGTTTAAGCCTTTTGTCTATGCTTCTGCCATCATTGAGAAGAACTACAGCCCTTGTATGCAGGTGCCTAATGCAAAAATCTGTATTGAAAAAGGAGAGTATGGATTGATGGAAGACTGGTGTCCATCCAACTCTGATGATGAATATGGCGGAACGAGAAGCCTGAAGGATGCCTTAGCAAATTCTATGAACACGGTAACGACCTTCTTAATGAAACAAATTGGTCCGCGTCCGGTGATCAAGATGGCGCGCGAAATGGGAATTACCAGTGACATTCCTGAAGCACCCTCTATTGCACTAGGAACGGTTGATTTAAGCGTCTATGAAATGGTGGGGAGCTACACCACTTTTGCAAACAAAGGCCGTTATGTAGAGCCTATTATGATCACCCGCATTGAAGATAAGAACGGCGTAGTCTTAGAGGAGTTTACCCCTAAAACAAACCAAGTGATCGGTGAGAAAGAGGCTTATGCTGTCCTAAAATTATTAATGGGCGTTACAGAAGATGGCACCGGCCAGCGCCTGAGACACAACCTGGGTAAGAAGTTTTACCGCAATGATGCTGTTACTGGTTATCCGTATGGATTTACAAATGAAATAGCGGGTAAAACAGGAACCACACAGAACAACTCTGATGGTTGGTTTATGGGTGTGGTACCTAACCTGATTACAGGAGTTTGGACAGGTTGTGAAGACCGCGCAGCACACTTTGGTGGTGGATGGGGAACCTACTATGGACAAGGTGCGACAACAGCCTTGCCTATATGGGCCGTGTACATGAAGAAGAACTATGAAAATCCTAAATTGGGCATCAGCATGGATCCTTTTGAACGTCCAAAGGGCAGACTAGATATCGATGTTGATTGTGAAGGCATCAGCACCGGAGGAGGCGTAATTAATTTCGATGAGGAAGAGTTTTAACGGTTTGTGTGTGTACGCATCACCGGCTAATAATTTTCTGGAATTCCCATAGGAAATCGGCATTGAGCGCGAATGTGTTCCACGGGAAGCCCACTCATCTTCATACCATAGGCACGATTTTCCGAGTAAAAATTCAAACCTGAATTTACAATGGACAACGGTGCGGTGATTGCGCCAAACCAGCCGTGAACAAAAAACAACAGTGGAGCTGTTGTTGCTGACCATACCGCAGTTGTTACCGAAGGTCGCATGGCGTGCAATTTATATTCTTGATAAGCTCTTGGAGCTAATGCAACACGTTCTCCGCGCTTAGTTTCACAGAAAACCACACCGTCCTTATCGATGTACAGCAGTTCGCCGACCATATTCCTTTTCGAAGGATCCAAAATCAATGCACCTCTTTGGGAAATCAACAGCTCTTTACTTCCAGCCTTAGGAAGATTCCGCCAGGAAACATTGTTAGAAGAGGCACAACTCGACAAGAGTAGTGCAAAGCACGCGAGGCGTAATAAGTTATTTTTCATGACTTGTGAGGATAGGGTTTTGGATTCGAGAAGTCCAAAATTTTGCTTCCATTTCTGCTTCGTAAGTTTTATATACCTGTGCTTCGTCGCGCAAATATTGACGAGGTTGTAAGAGCATCTTTCGCAAAGCACGGGGGTTTCCTTCGTCGTTCCAAGCGGTACGTGTCCACTCTAAGTAAAATCCTTTTGACGCCAGAAAAATATGCGAAGGTTCTTCAAGCGGCTCAAAGAATAACGCTCTTGAATCACCTGGCATACTGACTAGATGTTTAGAGTCATCGCGAAGAAGAGATACTTCTTGCGGCAAACTCCGCTGGTCCTTTACTATACGCTTGACGCGGTGCACCATAGGTGTTACGGCTTCCGTGATTTCAACGACCTCAATCGCGTCAATTCGCCATAATCCCTGAGTCAATTCTAGCGATAACCTACCGTTACTTTTACCAATCGGTAAGAGTTGCGTATTCACTGCGATAGGACCTGTCTCTTTAAACGCACCGAGGCTTGTCCCTTGCGCATTCTTCACTTCTATGTGTCCGAGATGCTGCATGATACCTCCATCTATTAACCAGCGTTTTTGCTTGTCGCTGTGGTTCATGATGGCCATACGACGTCCGTAATCGGCGCCCATATTCTCTAACGTACCATAGAATAGGAATGTCGACATCAGCGTCTGTCGGTACAACAACTTTATCCCGTAATTTTTACCCGACTCCGCATCAAACTCAATCTCTAAGTTCGTTTTAGCCGCTAGATCTTCGGAACTCGCAAGCTCAAACCACTCCTTCCCATCACTCTCTACAATCCCTTCTAATGCCTGACCATGTTTCGATACTTCAATCTGCGGACCTTTAGTGACACGCATGAAACTATCATCTACAGTATGCAACACTTCACTCCCCGCTTCTACAGGAACGGAGAACAGCACCACTTCGTTAATATTGTGTGTTTCGAGAGCTTCATTCTTCATGACGATACGCTCTTCACCGGGTAACATAACTTCCGGCAAGGCATCGATGTCGCGGTGCTCAAGCGTAGGTAAAATAGCATTCGTAAATCCCTCTGCAGCACTTTTAAATAGATGATCCGATTCGTTTTGATAGAAGGTAGGGCAAGATCCAAAGCACATTTTCGGATTAGCCAGACAAATAATTCCGACTCCAATATCAACCGCAGCCATAAATATAGAACCGCCAAATAAAGCGCGCTCATTTCGGTTCAAATTTCTGGAGGTTCGCCAAAGCTCGATGCCTTGAATATCTATTTCATTCCATGTGAAATTAACGGTAGTCGGTTTTCCCAGCGCTGATATTCTGCGCATGGTTCCGATTATAGTGCTGTCATCTGTAACGCGCCAATCTGGCTCGAAGACCACTGAGGCCCCATCAGCATAGTATCCTTGCAAGGTGACTTTGTTCGTACGGTGCAACAAACGTTCATTTTCGGCGAGATCGAGATCCGTGTAGGTCTTTCTAGTGAGCTCAGCATGATGCCAGCTCGTACATCCTGTAAGAGCGAAAATCAGACTTAGGTTGAGTAGTAAATTTCTCATCATGTAAAGATAGCACTATTCAACACTTTCCTTATAATTCGTCTAATATTCGGCACATGTAGCTCGAGTTTTCCTCGTTTACTAGCACTACCACGCGTAAAGTATCACGTAATGAGACTTCCGTCACTAGACACTTCATTAGGTATTCTTCTAGAAAAAATCTAGAACATCTCCATATCCATTCCTCCACCCGAGTTGCCTCGTACCTGTTGGCGTC
>CAJWFD010000040.1 GCA_913031435.1 uncultured Cryomorphaceae bacterium | reverse complement strand
TCAACTAGAAAACTTCGAAGAGCTTTACAATGCACTTGTAACAAAGCACACTCAGCTCTTAAGTGGTTATACTGATTTCAAATATGACTTAGAGGTATTAGAGAAGGACTGGTTTGCTGCCATTGATTATCTAAGAACACTTGATATTATTGATAGTGAGCCTTTTGTCCATAATGCGATACGTGAAGGCAGAACCATACTAGCGGAAGGTGCCCAAGGCACTTTGTTGGACATCGACTTCGGTACTTATCCGTTTGTCACCTCTTCTAACACTACTTGCGCTGGTGCATGTACTGGGCTAGGCGTTGCCCCAAATAGAATCAAAAATGTCTACGGAATCTTTAAGGCTTATATCACCAGAGTGGGTTCAGGGCCGTTCCCAACAGAGTTGTTTAATTCTACAGGGGAATTAATTCAGGCCCAGGGACATGAGTTTGGTGCTACTACAGGACGACCTCGCCGCTGTGGATGGTTAGACCTACCAGCATTGAAGTATGCTATAGATATCAATGGTGTCACAGAACTTATGATGATGAAATCAGACGTTCTCAGTGGCGTTGGAAATATTAAAGTTTGTACCGCATATCGTTATAAGGGAGAAGTGATTAAACATTTGCCCTATAAGCTTCAAGATGACCTGATCGATCCGATTTTTACTGAGATGTTAGGTTGGAGCGAAGATCTTACGCAAATGACGAATGAAGACGAATTTCCGGACAGTTTTAAAGCTTATATTGCATTTATTGAGAAGGAAGTTGGTGTTCCCATAACTCTAGTTAGTGTAGGTCCCGATAGAGCTCAAACAATATTGAGAAACTGATGAAATGGGCCATACCTCTTAGTGTGGCCCTTTTATGCTCCCTTAATTATTTAGGGGGGCAAACTAAAATCAATATACTGAGTTCCGATATCACTGATATCATTAAACAGAAGGACGGATCTCGAAAATATTTTTTAAGAGGTAATGTTGGACTACAACAAGATGTAGCTATCATGACCTGTGATTCAGCCATTTTAGTTCAGCCGGACAATACGTTCGAAGCATTTGGGAAAGTCAAAATAGTACAAGCTGACACCACGGTTGTTACTGGAGAAAAACTCGATTACAGCGGAGAGGATAGAACATTCTTTATTAGAGATAACGTACAGTTAACGACCCCAAACTCAACCCTTTCAACAACCAAATTAACGTACAACAGAAAAACCTCAATAGCGCGTTACAATACGCGGAGCACTCTATACAAGAATAACCTAGAATTAACATCAAACAAGGGATTCTATAACACTAAATCAGAGGTGATTAGGCTACAGGGAGATGTAGAGGCAATTGACCCGGATTACACACTGTATACGGATACATTAATCTACTTTCCTAGTGACAATAGATATAACTTTGCTGGACCTAGTATCCTAAAAAGAGATAGCAGTACTACTCAATGTATGCTGGGGTCTTATGATGCTGAGAGTAGTCAATTGAATCTGGGTCATGGTGCTTCCATTTCTTCTCCTGGTTCTTACATTTCTGCGGATTCTATCAGTTATAACCTTAGGGTGGAGAGCGGAGAGTTATTTAAGAATGCCTTAGTTGCTGATAGTGTAGAAGGATTTGTACTAGAATCACAGTACATCGATTATATCAAGGCCCCAAATTACGTCAATGCCTACTCTCCAGTATTTTACCAACAAAACATGGATGAAGGCGATACACTCTACGCCACAGGTGACACATTGAGTATAAGACAAGACTCCTTAGATTCTAGGACCGTCAATCTTCTATATAACACATCCTTTTTCAGTAAAGGCTTCCAAGGCAAGAGTCCGTTTTTTAGATATTATGAACGCACGGAGCAACTCCTATTATACCCACAACCCCAACTATGGAGTGAGCAAAGTCAATTCTCAGCTGATTCTGCAATCTTAAAGCTAAAGGATAAAAGATTAGATAGTCTATTCCTCGAGAATAACGTTTCTATTTTATCGCAGACTATCGACGGTTCCATCTTTGACCAAGCCGCTGGGAAGACCCTTGAAGGATACTTCTATGAAAACAAACTACATAATCTGTTACTAGTTGGTAATGCACAAAACTTAATGCATAGTTTTGGCGATGGAGACGTTCTTCAGGGAATTAATACCACCGCTTGCTCCTGGATAGAGATTGTCTTTGAAAATGGAGAAGCAGAGTCCGTAAAAGCCTCTCAATCCGTCGACGCTAGCTACATACCTTGGGAACAAGCATCTAAGGAGCAAAAAGAATTACCAAAATGCGATCCGAATTTTGACCTTAGAGTTACACTTGACATGACTCGACCAAGAGTTACTGTTCCAGGGATCCCTTGATGTTAGGTTTGAAATAGTTTGGGCCCTTCAAGACCTTTCCGTCTTCACGGTAGATTGGCTTCCCGTCCTCCCCTAGTTTACTCATGTTACTTCTTTGAATTTCGTCAAAAACTTCTACTATTTTGTGTTGCATCCCGTGACTCAAAATGGTTCCACAAAGAATATAAAGCATATCTCCTAGCGCATCTGCGACCTCAATCATGTCATTGCCTTTCGCCGCCTCTAAGTATTCCAAATTCTCTTCCGCCATTAATCTATAGCGTAGATCAATAATATCATTAGAAATGGTCGACACAGGGCTGCGTTCATTAGGAATCCCAAAGGTGTCATGGAATAATTCAACGTGTGCTAATTGCTTTTTCATAAGTTATGATGTTTTTCTATTCAAAGAAAGTAAATTTGTACCCATGGAAAACATTACTACGGGTCACTGGGTATTTGCCGGGATATTCACTATCGCATTTTTAACGTATCTCTTTTTTAGCTATCGTCAAGAGCTCAAACTACATAAAGTACACTATAAAAGCGGTGGTATTCAGGTATTACTTTTGATCGTTATTACCCTGTTCGTTCTCTTTGTTTTTAAGCGGCTTTTCTAGGGCTCTTTCTGTCTTATATTTGCGAAAGAGTTTAACTCAACCGAATCACATGACACAGAAGCAGAAAGACATCAGTTACCAAGAGTTTCACGAGGAAATAAAAACAGATTACTACACCGCAGTACTTTCTCGAGAATGCTCACTCATGGGCCGTAGAGAAGTATTAACAGGGAAAGCCAAGTTTGGCATTTTTGGCGCAGGTAAGGAACTTGCGCAGATCGCATGGGCTAAAGCATTCCAAAAAGGAGACTTCAGAAGTGGCTATTATCGCGATCAAACGTTCATGATGGCTTTGGGCGAATTAGATGCTGTAAAGTTCTTTACATCCCTCTATGCCGTTACTGATGTAAAGCAGGAACCTATGGCTGCTGGTCGTCAAATGAATGGTCATTTTTCTACACGTAGCCTCGATGAGAATGGGGAATGGGTCAACCTGGTTGATCAATATAACAGTTCTTCAGATATTAGTCCTACCGCTGGTCAAATGCCTAGGTTATTAGGTTTAGCGCAAGCCTCTAAGGTCTACAAGGAAGTTTCGTTCAAAGGTTCTGAAAAATTTTCGGACAATGGTAATGAAGTTGCTTGGGGCACAATCGGTAATGCCTCCACCTCGGAAGGATTATTTTTTGAAACGATAAACGCAGCCGGAGTACTTCAAGTTCCTATGGTGATTTCAGTCTGGGATGATGCTTATGGTATCTCTGTTGGTGCTGAATATCAGACCACAAAAGAAAATATCAGTGAAATTCTAAAGGGATTTCAGCGTGACGATCAAGGTAATGGATACGATATATTTGTAGTTGAAGCTTGGGATTATCCAGCCCTTATTAACACGTTTGTTAAAGCATCTAAGGTCGCGCGAGAAGAACATGTACCTGTAATGATACATGTGAAAGGCATGACACAGCCCCAAGGCCATAGCACCTCTGGATCTCATGAACGCTATAAATCTGAAGAACGTTTACAATGGGAAAAGGATCATGACTGTATCCTTAAGTTTGGAGAATGGATGATTGCTGAGGGCGTTGTCATGCAAGAAGACCTAGACGCATTAATAAAAGAGGCTAAGAAGGAAGCTCGAGAAGGGAAAAAAGCGGCATGGTCAATCTACCAGAGTCAACCTATACGACTCCGCAATGAGGTTATACCATTATTAAAAGATATACAGGTTCAAGGTGAAAAAGGAATATTTACCACGAACGTTATTAAGGACCTTGAGGCCGTTGAGGATATCGAAGTAGCCCATTCTTTCAAGGCTGTTCGCAAGGCCATTAGATTAGTGATAGGTGATGACAAGGTTAACACCACACATCTAAAAGCTTGGTTAGTTAAAGAAAACAAGGAACAAAGTAAAAGATACAGCTCGCACCTTTACAGTGAAAACGACACGGATAAACTTTTAGACTCCGTTCCCGCTGATCTCTCCAAGGCTGAATCAGTAGATGCACGCATTGTGATAAGAGATAATTTTGATGCTTTATTCACAAAATATCCTGAGACACTTGTTTTTGGTGAGGACTCTGGTAAAATTGGAGATGTTAATCAAGGCCTAGAAGGTATGCAAATTAAATACGGTGAAACCAGAGTTTCAGATGCCGGAATTCGAGAAGCAACTATTTTGGGCCAAGGTATAGGAATGGCGATGCGAGGTCTAAGACCGATCGCCGAAATTCAATACTTAGATTACTTACTCTATGCGCTACAAATCATGTCGGATGATTTGAGCACCTTACATTATCGTACTGCAGGTGGACAAAAAGCACCTACCATTGTCCGTACTCGTGGACATCGTTTAGAGGGTATTTGGCATTCTGGTTCCCCTATGGGGACGATTGTTAATTCCATCAAAGGGATTTATGTTCTGGTACCGCGTACCATGGCAAAGGCGGCTGGATTCTACAATAAGCTTTTACAGCTTGACAATCCGGCTCTAGTCATAGAATGCCTAAACGGTTATAGACGTAAAGAATTAATACCTGCGAATTTAGCAGAATTCACGACACCCATAGGAAAGGTAGAGGTTATGAGAGAAGGTAATGACATCACCTTACTCACCTACGGTTCTAATTGTCATCTTGCAGAGGCGGCAGCTGAAGAATTGGCCTTGCTTGGTGTTGATATTGAACTCATCGATGCACAGTCACTCATACCATTTGATATAAGTCATGATGTTGTTAAAAGCTTAAAGAAAACGAATACACTCATCATACTTGATGAAGATGTACGTGGTGGTGGAAGCGCTTTCTTATTGCAGCATATTCTTGAAGATCAAGGTGGTTATCAGTATTTAGATAGTGCACCAAAAACCATTACCTCTAAGGACCACAGACCTGCCTTCGCTTCAGATGGAGACTATTTTTCTAAGCCTTCTATAGATGACATGGTCGAAGAAATATATGCGGTCATGACTGAAAAACAACCTCACTCTTATCCAGCATTATAAAATACATACATGAATAAAAGCCCCCGATTGTTTCCAAATACCGTAAAAGGTGTACTTGAAGCCTTAGAATCTTCGTTTGGAAAAGGATTGTACGTGAATAGAGTACTTGAGAATTCACTCCGTTTGAACAAGAAATGGGGCTCGCGTGATCGAAGTTTCGTTGCTGAACATACCTACGAGATTGTACGATGGTGGAATTTCTTATGGGCCGTATTAGGAAAAGAGCCTAATACCGACAGAAGTAGTCTAGAACAATTGTTTGGCGTGTACTGGAAGTGGCGAGGATTTGATCTTCCAGAATGGCCTGGGTTTGATTCGATAAGAGATATGGACATAGAGGCTAGGTCTCTAGAGATAACGGCTCTTCATGAACGTGAGAGCTATGCATTATGGTTTAGTGAGCTTGCTCAGGAGCAATTGGGTGACAAATGGCCACTTCTAGCGCATGATTTAAACCAGCCCAACAGTGTTAACGTTAGAATTAATACGCTTAAGTCTAATGAAAAGGAAGTAATACAAGAATTGGCAGAGGCCGGAATTGTAGTTTATCGTCATCCAGCATTTCCAAAAGCTCATTTTTTAGAAGGTCGTCCAAAGCTTAAGAACAACTCTTCTTTTCTAAAAGGTAAGTTTGAAATACAGGATGCTGGATCGCAAGAGATTAGTAATTTCTTAAATCCCACTCCCGGCTCAATTGTAATTGATGCCTGCGCAGGTGCAGGTGGTAAAACATTGCATTTAGGCGCCTTAATGGAAAACCAGGGAACATTAATTGCCATGGAAATCGAGGGGAGAAAACTAGAAGAACTCCATAGACGTATACAACGAAGTGGAGTGACAATTATGGAAACTAGAGCGTGGGAAGAAGAAGGTGTATTAGCCGAGCTTACAAATACCGCGGACTACCTGCTCTTGGATGCACCGTGTTCTGGAACAGGAACTATTAAACGGGAACCCGATACCAAGTGGAAATTTGAGCCTGTGCATTTAGCACAATACCAGACCATGCAGTTTGAGATACTAGACAAATATCCCGCTATGCTTAAATCTGGTGGGACGTTGGTCTACGCTACATGTAGTATTCTGCCAAGTGAAAATAGCGATCAGGTTAAACTCTTTATTGAAAATCACCCAGAGTTTAGTCTAGTGGAAGAAAAAACTATCGACCCTGCAACTAATAATGATGGCTTCTATATGGCCAAACTATTAAAATTATAATGAAAACCACAGAGGCCAATTCACTTTATGACCATTTAGAATTAGAGAGTATTGAGAATCTTCTCAAAGGAATTAATTCTGAAGATCAAAAAGTAGCGCTTGCTGTTGCTCAAAAGATTCCGGCGATTACCTCATTCGTTGAAGCCCTTTTTAGACGAATGACAAAAGGTGGTCGACTTTTTTATATCGGTGCAGGAACATCTGGCAGGTTAGGGATACTTGATGCAAGTGAGTGCCCTCCTACTTTCGGTGTGGATGCAAATGTAGTGGTAGGAATCATCGCTGGTGGTGACTCCGCTATTAGAAACGCTGTTGAAAATGCTGAAGATAGTGTCGAAGCAGCTTGGGAAGATCTATTAGAGCATAATCCCACTTCAATAGATACCGTTATCGGAATAGCAGCTAGCGGGACTACACCCTATGTCATTTATGGCGTGGAATGTGCCCGGAAAAACGGGTTACTCACTGCTTGTATTACTTGTAATAATAACAGCCTCTTAGCGGATCATGTGGAACATCCAATCTCTGTTGTAGTTGGACCCGAGTTTATCACTGGTAGTACAAGAATGAAATCAGGGACGGCGCAGAAAATGGTATTGAATATGATCAGTACTACAGTTATGGTCAAACTAGGTAAAATACATGGCAACAAGATGGTCGATATGCAGCTATCTAACGACAAACTAATTGCCCGTGGTACCCGTATGATCGTAGAGGAGACTGGTGTTAAAAGTTCACTAGCAAAAGAATATTTACTTAAACATGGGAGTGTGAGAACTGCCATAGATGCGATATCCGATGGGGCAAAAGACTAACCAAGAAACGCTGGTTTCGGGTCTGTTTAGACTCGCATGGTCGTTTCCTTTTATCTTTATAGGGCCTTCTTTATATGTTGGAAAAGGTACTGGTGGAGCTTGGTATTGGACTGCAATATCTATTGCTATAATGTTAATAGCCATAGCCTTAGCCGTAAGTGGACTCAGGAAAGTAATGCAGGGTTTTTTCGGAAAATGAAACGCTCTATTGTAATTTTATAACTCTTCTGACGTTGGTCTCATTTCCTCTTTTGAAAAACAGGAAATAGGTTCCAGCTGGAATTACATCACCAGGTGCCCAAGTGGCTTGGTATCTTTTAGAAATCAATAGATCGCTAACCACAGTTCTTCCGTAGAGGTCTCTTAGTTCAAGTTCAACATTCAGTGCTTCTCCATCTGGAAAGAAAAATTCCAAGTAATCGGGAAATGGGTTAGGATAAATAACTGTTTCCGAGACAACACCGTTTAGCAACGATTCTAAATAGGCTAGTGCAAAGGCCATATTTGGTATTCCGTGACCAATTCTCTCGTTTCGACTGTAGAAATGTGAGCTGCTTACTTCCAGTGCACGAATGACCTGCTGGGCCGTTGCTGTTGGGGTAGATTGCCATAAACACGCCGATGCACCCGCCATGATCGGTGCGCTAAAACTTGTTCCATTTGCATAAGCTATGGTTCCATCAGGCCTGTATACTACGGCACCCTCACCCAGGGCACAAACATTAGGTTTTATCCGACCATCCGTTGTATAACCTCGTGAGCTGAACGAACTCACTTGGCCAAACTGTGTCACGCTGCCCACTGTAAGTATACTGTCTGCATCAGCAGGGAAGGTTATTTTATTCCAAGGACCTCCACCAGCATTTCCAGCACTCGTCACCACAAGAATTCCAGCCCTTGCAGCAGCAAGAGCACCTAAAGAGATGATACTTGTTCTTCCATCTAGATCTGCCACGGTGTAGTTATCTATGGGGTCATCAAATTCAGAATAACCTAAAGAACTATTGATGATATCAACACCCATCGAGTCTGCATACTCCGCACCCACGATCCAATTAAACATCTCTTGGGGAGTCTCACTCAACTCATCTTCAGTCTTTATTAACACGTAAGACGCTGAAGGTGCAGTCCCTATATAAGTTCCATCAATATTAGCGGCCATCGTACTTAAAACACTAAATCCATGAGAAGATCCTTGGTAGACATTTTGACCACCTTCCACGAAATTTCGAGTAGCGATTACATCGAGATTATCACTTATCGAAACGGTATTCGCACCAACAAAACCAGCATCTAGCACTCCTATTAATTTATTCTCTCCAAAAAAACCATTACGATGAGGTCCTTGGTCAAGGTTAATTTGAGCAACCTGGTCGTTGGAGTATCCATAATCCAGAGAGATCTCTTCTATTCTTGTGGACTTCATCCCTCCTGCTAAAGGCTGTACTCTATCTACAAAAGATACCTCCAACAAGTCTAATATTTCCGTTGGCGTTGCCACGACATAAATGGCGTTGAGCCATCTTGAAGCATTTCCCGTGTTAGACACGATTTGCGAAACCGACTCTATTCTTTCAGCCTCAACTGGTAAATCACTATTAGAAACACTTATTCCTTGGCGTGCTCTTCGCTCGAGTGAGCGCTGAGATAAAAATAACTCAGGATGCTCTCGTAACGCTGTGTTCTGTTTAGTATTCAGATATACAACACACGGTGAGGCTACCTCTTGCGCTATAGTCGCCAAGCTAAACATGGTAAGTAAAAATAAGAGCAGTCTTCCTTTCATCTTTATCTAATGTGCTATGGTTCCAGAACCAATTAATTCATCACCCAAATACCAGGCTGCAAACTGACCTGGTGTTATGGCTTTTTCAGGTTTTTCAAATTCTAAAAAAAATCCGCTTTCATGGTGATGTATAGTAACTGGGACTAAAGGTTGACGATAGCGTATTCTTCCCATAAACTTTTGCGAAGTCCCTTTACCCAGAGCTAAGTCCTCTCGGACCCAATGAACCTCATTACTGTTTATTTTGAGCGCCTTTCTATACAAGCCCTTATGATTATCTCCCTGACCTACATAAATGGCATTAAACGTCGTGTTTACCCCAAGAACAAATAAAGGTTTTGGGCTACCACCTATATTTAATCCCTTTCGTTGTCCTACCGTGTAGTAATGGGCTCCATTATGTGTGCCACGCTTTGTACCCTGCTTAGGATGAAAATCGAATGGACGAGCTAGTTCTTCTAAATTTGTTCTAGGCTCATCTAAAAATGGCGCATTCGATGATATTTCCCAGACTGTGCCCTCTTTTGGCTGTAATTTCTGCTGTAAAAAATCGGGCAATCTTACTTTACCTATAAAGCATAACCCCTGCGAATCCTTCTTATCAGCCGTACTTAACCCGGCCTTATGTGCCAATTCTCTTACCTCACTTTTTTGCAAGTGACCTATTGGGAACAAAGCCTTTGAGAGCTGATATTGTGAAAGCTGGCACAAAAAATAGCTTTGATCCTTGTTGTTATCTAATCCTGACAGCAGGCGATGTACGGGCTTGCCTTCAACCGAAGTAGACTCTTTCCGAACATAATGGCCAGTGGCTACATAATCTGCTCCCAATTGAATTGCTGTCTTTAGAAACAAGTCGAATTTTATCTCCCTATTGCACAAAACATCTGGATTAGGTGTTCTTCCCTTTTCATATTCACTGAACATGTAATCCACTATACGCGTCTGATAATGAACACTCATATCTATCACCTGAAATGGTATACCTAAAGTGTCTGCTACCGACATTGCATCATTGCTGTCTTCGATCCACGGGCATTCGTCGTGAATGGTGACCGTTTCATCGACCCAATTCCTCATAAATAGACCAATGACCTTATAGCCTTGCTCCTTGAGCAAATATGCTGTTACAGAAGAATCTACACCCCCGCTAAGACCGACAACAACGGTCGTATCTTTAGGAGACTTACTCATCATAACTAGTTTCACTTTCCAGTGTACCGTACCTGTATTGCTCTTTCAAGGTCACTTTATTGTCATTGAAGTAATACCATGTGCCATGCTTTTTCCCATGATGATAGGCACCTTTAGCCAAAAGTTTAGAGTCGTCATCGTAATAAACGCAAGCTCCCTCAAGCATTCCCTCTAAATAATTTCCTTTCGTACGGAGCTTGCCGTTGTCCCATTTTCTTATCCAAAGTCCCGCTTCAACCCCGTTTACGAAGTCTGTTCGATCCGAAGTAGTTCCATTCTCCCAATAGGTTATTTGAGGTCCGTTTAATACTCCTGAATTGTACGTTTCTCTTTGAGTGAGAACACCGGCTCGTGAAAAATAAGTCCAAGTGCTGTCTTTTATTTGTTTGTTGTAAACTCCTTCTGCCTCAAGCAATCCAGATCTTTGAAACGTCTGGGCATATCCTATACCCGAATAACCTCTGTAGGTGACTTCCGACATAATGCCCCCCTCTCTCTCAAAGTAATATGTGAATGTTCCGACGGGCACATCATTTTTAAAGGTCCCCGTATATCTTAATTTGCCACTTTCGTATTTCTTCTCCCAGGCTCCTTGCTTTTTACCAAGCGCATCGATATGGTTGTTCTGCCCTGTGGCATAAAATCCTAAGGAAAGAATAAAGAGAAGGGATCTAAGTTTCATAGTGACAAAGGTATTCCGTTTTACTTGTAGTACACTTGGAAAGAAGGTTCCAATTGAATTCCTATTACCAAAGGGTTATACGCATCCAATCCAAAGTACTTATAACGTGCAATTGCGGATATTTTCAATCCTTTATTTAACAGGGTAGAAAGATGTATTCCAGCTGCAATAGCAGCTCCATTTCCGACGTCAATACCACCGCCACCTGCGGCAATAATACTTCCATTCCACCCAAGAACAACAGATTTGAGATTCCAAGTATCATGATAAACGCCAAACATTCCTTCGGCATAGGCCCCATAACCCCCTGTAGCAGCCCAAAGAGTTTCTCCACTGAGCCAAAAGGAAGGATTTATAGGAATTTTACCACCTAAAAACAGCGCACCCATTGGCTCATATTCCAGACCATTTCGATCGGTTCCTTGTGTTAAGTTTACTCGAGACCCTGAGATCAATACAATGGTTTTAGATTTTAAATTTTCTTTTGGTTCTATCGACTTTCCTGCGTGGATAAAGCCAAAGCTACTCGTAACAGGAAAACGTGCGCTCAATGATACAAAAGGAGCACTCATCTGAGTTTCAAGTGCATTCCAATGGTTAAATCCGATTTCGAATCGGTCGTTCATCCTTAATCCCAACCCAGTGCATAAGGCTAGACCACCAGCAGTATTCATCGATCCTCCACCTCCCGACCCTAAGGCTACTCGGAAGTACGGCTCTAACCACCTACTAACAGGGATCCAAGTCACGCCTGCTTTAT
>CAJWFD010000039.1 GCA_913031435.1 uncultured Cryomorphaceae bacterium | reverse complement strand
ACATAAGCGTAGATGCCTTGGCCCTTGATATCATGAGGATAGCCAACTACGGCACTTTCAGTTATAAAGGGAGATGCATTGATTGCATTTTCAATCTCAGCGGTCCCAAACCTATGGCCACTTACGTTAATGACATCATCTACTCGTCCAATGATTCTGTACATACCATCTTCTCGACGAGCACCATCTCCGGTAAAGTAGTATCCCTCATAGTTACTGAAGTAAACATTTCTGCACCGCTCATGATCTCCATACGTAGTGCGAATCATCGATGGCCACGGGTATTTGATTCCTAAGTAGCCTTCTACACCATCTCCCTCAATTTCGTTGCCTTCATTGTCCAGCAATACAGGTTGTATACCAGGGAGTGGTAGTCCAGCGTAGGTGGGTCTTTGTTCACTTATTCCACCTAGTCCGGAGATCATAATGCCTCCAGTTTCGGTTTGCCACCAGGTATCTACTATCGGACAATTTTTATGACCAACTTTTTCATGATACCAATGCCAGGCCTCAGCATTTATAGGTTCACCAACAGATCCAATCACTTTTAAAGAACCTAGATCGGCACGTTCTACGAACTCATTACCACATGCCATTAATGCGCGTATGGCTGTAGGCGCCGTATAAAATTGGTTGACCTTATATTTATCGCATATCTCCCAGAAACGGCCCGCATCTGGCCAGGTAGGGACCCCTTCGAACATAAGTGTTGTAGCACCATTAAGTAGCGGTCCATAAATGATATAGCTATGCCCTGTTATCCAGCCCACATCTGCGGTACACCAGTAGACGTCACCCCTTTGGTATTGAAAAACATTTTGAAAACTATATCCCGCGTAAACCATATATCCACCACATGTATGGACCACTCCTTTTGGCTTTCCAGTGGATCCTGAGGTGTATAAGATGAATAACAAGTCTTCAGCATCCATTTCCTCCGGTAGACAACTCTTTTTCGCACCGGTAGCCTCTTCATGGTACCAATAATCGCGTCCAAGTAACATATCCGTTTCACATCCATTTCGTTGAACCACAACTACGCTATGTACAGAAGTACATTGAAGTAGTGCTTGATCTACGGTGGTCTTTACGGAGAGTGACTTTTCGCCACGATACATGCCATCTGAGGTGAGCACACAAACACATTGACTGTCATTAATGCGATCAGCCAATGCGTTAGCAGAGAACCCAGCGAACACAACAGAATGTACTGCACCAATTCTTGCACAGGCTAAAACACCAATAGTGAGTTCCGGAATCATCGGCATATACACCGCTACGCGATCTCCTTTTTTGACCCCTCTTCCTTTAAGTACATTCGCAAACCGACATACTTCATCGTACAGCTCCTGGTAGGTTAAACGAACTTCCTTTTCTTTTGGATTATTAGGCTCCCAAATTAATGCGATATCATCTGCGCGATCTTTCAAGTGACGGTCCAAACAGTTTTCTGTGATATTTAATTTACCTCCTTTAAACCATGTCATACTAGGCGTTATAAACTCCCATTCTAAAAAAGTTCCCCACGGTTTCATCCATTGATAGTTTCCTGCAATTCCCGTCCAAAATTCTTCCGGTCGCTCTATAGAATCTTGGTAAGCAGCTTTGTATTCTTCTTGGGTTTTGATATGGTAATGGCTCATCAGATGGTGTTTTTATCTGTCGGTAATGACATTTGTTTAAGATCTTGGATGGAGGCGCCTTTCCATGTAGTTACTAAGAACTGATCTTCTATGGCTGTAATGATGGTACCACTGTTTCTCATGTTCTCCTTTATCGCTATGAATTCTTGAAGTTCATGGAACCCGAGTACTTTATGGCTTGTTTTTACAGGACTATCTCCAAAAGGCCGCTGCATTTTGTAGGTTTTTACCCAATTCATAACACTCACATGTGAGACGCCTAAAATACGTTCGATTTCTCTGTAACTAATGCCTTCGATATAGAGCTGTAACGCTTTGATAACTACATAGTCATTAATTTTTTTACCAAGTTTTTGTACCGAAAAATAATAGTTACAGCTTTTGCACTTATAACGTTGACGGCCCTTAATGGAGCCGCTTTTTACATACTCTTGGCTTAAGCATTTTGGGCAAGAAATAGTGGAGGACATAAGTGTTTGATATGGTGCAGGGTAATAAGCAAATACATACCAATTTAGCGAAATAGTGCTAAAAGATCGAGGTGAGAAAAAATATTTAACCGAACTGGTAGATATCATTTCCTAGGGTACACCTAACGCGCTTCCTCAGATCTTAATTCTTGGATAACCGCAGTGATGTCTTCAAGAGTCGAGAAGAACTCTTTTGCCCGATCCCGTCCAATTGATTCACGAACCTTTTCATTAAAACCTAAAACAGCTTTGCGGCTGTGATTTCTTTTTTCTTTACCGCTTTCCGTGAGTTTTATCATTACAGATCTTCGGTCGTTTGGATTGGGTTCTCTGATAATGAGTCCTTGTTTTTCCATTGATTTGAGTACCCTGCTGAGTGAGGTACTTTCCATTCCCATTTTAGGCCCCAAGGCAGTAGAAGGCGTTCCTTTTTGAACATCAATGTTAAGCAGCGCAAAACCAACCGAAACTGTAATACCATAGGGGGCTACGAGCTCGTTGTACATTTTCGAAAGGCCTATCCAGCTTTTTCGGATTTGAAAATCAAAAGTTTCCTTCGGTTTCATGGGTCAAAATGAATACCGAAATATACATAGATTTACTATGCGCGCATAGTACAGGGCTCCTAATATCCTAAATTACGTTCTAGTTGTGGGAGTATAAAGAAGGCTATGTTATCTGAGAACTCGCTCTTCGCAGCTCTTACTGCGGAGTCTATATTCGCACTTACTGCTGAATTTTCGACGTTCTGACTCCTCCAGATAATTTGCTCAGTCAGGGTATGTTGAAGTATGAATTGTCCTTGAATCATACATTTTGAGCGTTTGTTACCCATGTCGACAACACGAATTTCACCATTAAAAACCAGTGTTAATGGAGCATTTTCGTCCATGGTGAACGACTTTGCGATAGCACCGCCAATGACCTCTTTAACGTCGTTTTCTGCTTTGATTTGTACCGTTGTATTTTGAAAGTACAACATGGAAGATTTATTCCAGCTTGACATGCTTTGTAACCAAAGTACAGAGCGCCTATCCAGATAGGGCAGCAGATTTTTGAAGTCTATACTGAGATTAAGCTTTACTACATTCTGCTTACCGGTGTGTTGACAGATAACGGTTCCATTCTCCTGCTCTAAAGTGAAATTTCCGGAACTAGACTTCATGTTTAATCCGGTCATGACAGATGAATCAGATACTTTAAAAACAGTTGCGAATTGCTGAGGCATGCCTAAGTAGAATAAGGACTCAGGAATTAAATAGTTTCCTTGTAAGTCACCTTCAACAGCGCGTAGAGCCCTTACTAATTTCGTCTTGATATCAACAGCAAATGTGGGATCTATCAAGAAGTTTCGGTCCATAGCTTTGTGCACAGCATCACCTATGGCAATCATTCGTTCCAGGGCTGATTTCGAACCATCAGAGGCTGCTGCAATCTTCTCGTTTATCCATGAGATCGCCAGGAGGTCATTGTTCGCTTTATTTTTTAGGTAATCGATCAAGTCTAATTTATATAAAACATAGTACCGATATTCATCTGCGTAAGAAGCAACTATCTGGTAATCCTCTAATTTGACCTGTGAAGTGATCAAAGTTTCTGAGCTAAACGCACTTTGCATGCCAGTCGCATCTTCTTTTTGTAAAAGTCGAGTTTCGTCAAAAATCTGACTCTCTAATTCCTGTGCAAGATCAGCTAATGCATTTGAGCGCGCTGCTTGTTGGTATGAAGAGTTGGGATTGACGTAGCTCATGCCAAGCCCATAGACAAACGTGCCCGTGGGATCAATAGGCTTGCCTGTAACCCATTCAGGTATTACTATTTTTTTAGCGCCACATGCTATTAAAATAATGCTCACAAAAATGATCAATACGTTTCTCATGGTTCAAGCTTTAATAGCTGCACCGCGGAAGCACTGCGCGAGGCAAATGATGCTACAGCGTCCTTTCTCATTGTTATCGGACTCTTTACGGACTTACTCGCTTGTTTTAGACGCGCTAACTGACGGCGTTTGGACTCGTTAATCTCTGGCCGGTCGCTGTGGTGAGCTTTGTTCTGATATTTCCAATAGCCTGGGAACAAATTATTTCCGCTATAGTCAATGTAATGCGTTCGATCAGAGTTAGAATACTCGAAAATTTCTACAGCAATGATTTTCGAAGTCGCTCTATCTGTTAAGGTCAGTTGGGCGGTGTAATGTACTTTGTTTTCCTTCGTAAATTCTCTGTAGCGAACCTTGGTGTATTTAGCCTCTTTTACAGTTTTACCCTCGTCATCTTTTTTGTCTACGTAGTAACGCTCATAACCCGTCTTGTTTTGAGAGATAAGTAACCCTTCCTCCTCATCCACACCAGTGACCACTACTTTTAAGTAAGCGTGGGCAGAGAGTAACTCCTGGGTTACCGCTTCCTCAGAAGTTCCGCCATTAATAATGGCCTGTTGCTCGTTTTGTAACAAATTAAAATTTGTACGATCTAATAATTCAATGAACGGATCTTTGTTACTAAACAATGCGCTTATTAAGCGCGATTGTAGTGCGGCTGAAATAGTCGCTGCTTTACCCGTGATTTGTGCATCAGAGATGATCCCTAATCTGTAAGTCCCTCTGGAAAGGGCTTCGCATTTTAATGTCCTTAGTTCCTGTTGTTTTGGATACTTCAGAAGTATAGGTTCAATCACAGCGAAGGCCGCTCTATATGACCCTTGTTCAAAAAGAGTTAATGCCTTCGTATATATAGGCTCGACCTCACTAAAAGTGAGAAGTTCTTTAACATCTCTAAAGCCGGGTTTTAATGTTTCGAGTTCAATGAGCCTAATTTGCGCTTTGTCGAAAGAACGACTTCTGATCAAGAGTTTCGATCGCTTATAAACTGCGTTTATATAGCTTGATAGCTGTTGCTGATAGTCAACTTCGTAAAACCCCTCATAGCGATCAACGGAAATATACTTCTTCAGGTAGGTGGTCCATTTTGCGGCTTCTAGGAATTTATAAACAGATAAAGAATCATTACCGTCGGCAAAGCGATAGTTGGTATATAATTCTTCTAGCAAGGCGCTGCCTCGGTGTTCCATGGCAATTAGAAAATTGACTTTTTCAGGTTTTTTGTCTAACGCCTTTTTATATTCGGTTACCGCAGGTTTCAACATATGAGCCTCGGCGAATTTGTTTCCCTGCTTATAATGGTATTTTGCACCATGGCAAGAGGTGAGTATTAGCCCACATAGCAGCAAGAGTAAACGTATGTTCATAAATTTCATTTGTATGGACACAACAAAAGCTGTGTCTTTAGCGATAAAGTTAAGACTCTTAGTATTTTTGGACGCATGAAAAACCCATTAGTATTATTATCTCCATCAAAAGCAATGGCGAGTGTTGGTGAGTATGCGGCCCAAAAGGACAATGGGTCAGCCCACTTTGGTCAGTCTACAATAGCGGTTGTGGAGGCCGTTCAGAAACTTTCTAGCGAAAAGCTTCAGGCGTTATTAAAGGTAAGTGATGCAATGTTTCCTCGAGTAAAGTTTTCCTGGGAGCCTAAGCCTGAAGAGTTCTTAGTTTCTGAGAACGGTATTAGCGGGCTAAATGCTTATCAAGGTGAAGCTTTTAAACAGTTGGATATAGCTGGATTAAGCCGTAACGGGCTGTTTCGTGCTCAGCAGTCCTTAGCTATCCTCAGCGGTTTGTATGGAGCGGTGACTGCGGATATGACCATACTTCCATACAGATTAGAAATGCAAAGTAAGCTTTCAGTGGGGGAGCATTCTAGTTTATATTCGCTGTGGAAGCCAATGCTAACCGCTTGGGTCAACGAACATTCTGCGCCTTTTATTGTGAATTGCTGTAGTGGAGAATACAGCAAGGCGATTGATTGGAAAAAAGTAGATAAGCCCGTAATTCATGTGGACTTTAAGCAAATGAGCAACGGTGCTGCGAAATCCATCTCGGTATTTTCGAAACAAGCAAGGGGTGCGATGGCAAGATGGATATTTCAAAATGACATCCACACTATTTTTGGCTTAGCTTCGTTTAAAGAGGAAGGTTATAGCCTTTTCAGCCACGTAGAGGACAAAATGATATTTTTAAGAGAATGAAAAAGAACAACATTAAAAAGAATTGGTCGCTAGTCATTGCGATACTGTTCTTCAGTTACGCAGCTCACGCCCAACGTTCAACCTCGTTTTTAGAGCTTGGTGTCTATGGAATGACCCAGAATTACCTTGGTGATGTCAATAACAATAGCTTAGGTGCTCTTACCCAGGAGGCGAGATTTGGAATGGGAACACAACTAAAGTATAATTTTAGTAGCATACTAAGTCTGGGGGCTGATGTGAATTATGGAAGTATATACAGTCATGACAACTTACATGGTAATGTGGATCGAGACTATCAAGTAGATACAGATTTATTAAACCTAAATGTGTTTACGAATATTCATTTTATTCCATTTGGCAAGTATAATTTGCGCAATACACATACTCCCTTTATTCATATCGGAATGGGCGCACTAACCTATCAACCTCATTTAAACACAAACGCTCAATATCCAGATCAAATTGAATTATATCCTGGTACAGGCCAAACCTTCACCTATGCGCTTGGCTTTGGATGGAGAATTCGTAGGTCATTGAAAACGTTTTACAACTTGGGTATATATTACAACGGTTTTGGCGTTTCAAATATTGAAGGATTCAACTATAACGAAGATTTTGGATGGTGGGGTAGTGCTGAGGTCTCAAATACTTTGGACGGGTCTGTGACATTCAAGTTTGGAATGAGTCTAGGCTTCTTCGATCAGTAAAAAGTTCGGCACAACCTTTGAACTTTATTAAAGGCCCTCTTATAGAGCGGCCTTTTTTTAGCTATTTATGACACCGTGTCGTAAAATGATCCTATCACCATGTCAATCAACACGTATTATGGACAGTTTGTCACTCAACGATATTATAAATGAGAATACAGAATTCATTCCTTTGATGATTTCTGATGATGAGGTAGAAATTAATAATGAACAGCTGCCTGAGTTGTTGCCTATACTACCTTTAAGAAATACAGTTATTTTCCCTGGAGTCGTAGCGCCAATAACAGCTGGTAGAGATAAGAGTCTACGTCTTATTCGCAGCATTACTGATGAGCCCAAGTTTGTGGGTATGATCGCGCAGAAAGATGGAGAAACAGAAGAACCAGGTGCAGGGGATGTTTTCCCAACGGGAACCCTCGCTCAGATTGTAAAGAGCTTTAAAATGCCCGATGGAAATACAACCATCATTATTCAAGGAAAAAAGCGCTTTCGAATACTGGAATGGACACAAAACGAGCCTTTTAACATGGCGAAGGTTGAGTTTTTACCTGAATTTGTGCCTGGAGAAGAGGATATTGAATTCAATGTTCTGATGGACAGTATCAAAGAAGTCGCTGGCCGTTTAATACAAGAAAGCCCAAATATCCCTTCTGAGGCCCAAGCCGCTTTGGATAATATTAAATCGAATACATTTTTGCTAAATTTCATTGCGTCTAACAGCAGTATGACCTTGAACAAGAAGCAGGAAGTATTGGAATTAGATAGTCTGAAAGAGCGCGCTACCAAAGTTTTGGAAGGACTAAACCTTGAGCTCAGAATGCTTGAGGTAAAAAACGAGATTCACGATAAAGTAAAGCACGAGTTCGACCAACAACAACGTGAATATTTCTTGCATCAGCAAATGAAAACCATCCAAGAAGAATTGGGAGGGAACAGCAGTGAGACTGAGATTCAGGAAATGCGTCAAAAATCAACAGCTAAAAAGTGGAGTAAAAAGGCATCCGATCATTTTGAGAAAGAGTTGAAAAAGCTTCAGCGCTTAAATCCGCAGATGCCTGAATTTGCTATTCAAAGAAATTATTTAGAATTCCTTTTAGAGCTTCCTTTTGAGTCTAAAGGCAGTGCAGACATTAACCTTAAAAAAGCCGAGAATATCCTTCATAAGGACCATTATGGGTTGGAGAAAGTAAAGGAACGTATCCTAGAGCACCTCGCTGTGCTCAAGCTTAAGGGAGATATGAAAAGTCCGATTTTATGTTTAGCAGGCCCTCCTGGAGTTGGTAAAACATCACTTGGAAAAAGTATAGCCGAAGCATTAGGCAGACCTTATGTTCGAATGTCTTTAGGTGGTCTACGCGACGAAGCAGAAATCAGAGGACATCGTAAGACATATATCGGAGCTATGCCAGGTCGTATTCTCCAGAATATGAAGAAGGCTGGTTCGAATGATCCAGTGTTCATTCTTGATGAAATAGATAAATTGAGTTATGGTAACGGAGGAGATCCGTCGTCTAGTATGTTGGAGGTTTTAGATCCAGAGCAGAACGACAGCTTTTATGATAACTACCTTGAAATGGGTTATGATTTGAGCAAGGTGTTTTTTATTGCAACAGCAAATAATTTAGGCGCTATTCAGCCTGCCTTGCTCGATAGGATGGAAATTATCGATGTGACCGGGTATACCACTGATGAGAAAGTGGAGATTGCTAAGCGTCATCTTGTACCCAAACAGTTAGGTAACCACGGAATCACTAAGGACCAGTTTTCAATTGGTAAACCTGAGTTAAAATCGGTTGTAGAAGGTTATACTCGTGAAAGTGGAGTAAGAAATTTAGATAAAAAAGTAGCCAAGCTAATTCGGAGTACAGCTAAGGATATCGCCATGGGCGATGTCGAAAAAGCGAAAATCACAAAAAGTAATTTAGAGACCATCCTAGGTCCTTCTCGAGAACGCGATGTATACGAGGGAAATGACCATGCTGGTGTCGTTACTGGTTTAGCCTGGACTCCTGTTGGTGGAGATATTCTATTCATTGAGAGTTCCCTACACAAGGGAACCGGAAAAGTGATTATCACCGGAAATTTAGGTGATGTGATGAAAGAGAGCGCCACCTTAGCGATGGCTTATCTCAAGGCAAATTCGGATCAAGTAGGAATCGATGCGAGTCTGTTTAGTGCCTATGATATCAATATTCACGTTCCACAAGGGGCAATTCCAAAAGACGGTCCTAGTGCAGGAATAACTTTACTTACTGCTCTTACCTCTTTGTTTAAACAACAATCGGTAGCACCAAAACTAGCAATGACTGGGGAAATCACACTCCGTGGAAAAGTACTTCCGGTTGGAGGTATTAAGGAGAAAATATTGGCAGCTAAGCGTGCGAAAATTAATACGATTATCCTTTGTGATAAAAACAGAAAGGATATTGAAGAAATTGAAGACCACTACATTAAGGGCATGACCTTTCATTACGTATCTGAAATGCAAGAGGTGTTGGAATTAGCTATATTAGATAAAAAGGTAAAAGGTGCTAAAGTTTTAGAACCGGCGTTGAAGAAGACTTGATTAGACTACTAGCCATATTACTGTTATGTTCCTTTAGCGCTATTGCTCAAAGTGGCTCTGGTGGTGTCTTTACTTTTCTAGATAGAAACATATTCGCTGGATCATCCGCTTTGGGAAACACCAGTTATATTCATCCGGGCCCTACAGGTGCCTATGCAGTTCAAAACCCTTTATTACTATCTGACAGCTCCATACATCAATTGGATATCAGTATCGGTAGTTTAGGAAATGGCGTGCGACTATTACAGGGCAGCTATGGATTTAAGCTCAAGGGAAAATCGGTGATTGCGTCCGTTCAAAGTGTGCAATACGGAGAATTTATAGCTACGGATCCTTGGGGAACGGTTTTAGGAGAGTTCAGCGCTGGAGATTTAGCCATTAATATAGGAAGTCAATTGGGGTCATTCAAGCGTATTTCGTTTGCGGTTTCTGGTAAGTTAATCAACGGCACGTACGAGAGTTACCAGAGTTGGGCTGTGGCATCAGACTGGGTGGCAATGTATAGCCTTGCTGCGGGTCCTGACATGGCTCTAATCATAAAGAATGTTGGTTTGCAACTCACCGCGTTCGGAAATGAACGAGAACCCTTACCCACGAACTTGTTATTTGCTTTTGGAGATAAACTGGAGTACGCGCCGTTTCGTTGGACTTTCGTGGTTGATCAATTGTCCAAATGGAATTTAGGTTATCAAGACCCCAACTTAGTAAATATAGATCCTGTGACGGGTGAGCAAACCCAGGAGACTTTCTCGATGCTTAATCTTGGATTGCGTCACCTTTCAGGCTCGATAGAGTTTTTACCTACCCAAAGATTACACTTGATGGTGGGGTATAATTTCCGACGTCAATTCGAAATGTCTATACCAACGCGTAGAACCTCAGGCGGGTTTTCCCTTGGAGCGGGTTTGTTTTTTAATTCCTTTCAGCTCCATTACGCAAATGAGCTTCGCAGCCTAGCGGGACGAATGAATACCCTATCTTTAAGTTTCAATATTTAAGTACCCTCCAGCCATGTATAAACCCTTGACTATTGCCATAGACGGTCACAGTTCTACAGGTAAAAGTACCCTTGCCAAGCAATTAGCAATGGAATTGTCGTATGTCTATGTGGATTCTGGTGCGATGTATCGTGCGGTTGCTCTCTATGCCCTACGTAATGGATGGGTGAGCAAGGAGCATGGCTGCCAGGATGATGCAATAATTGAAGCTATCAAAGGTTTAATAATCACTTTCGAAATAGATAGTACAGGTAAAAACAATACCTATCTCAACGGAGAGTGTATTGAAGAGCAGATCCGTACTATGGAAGTTAGTAATGTAGTTTCACACGTAGCCAAGCTTGTGCCGGTAAGAAGAAGACTGGTGGCACTGCAACAAGCCATGGGTCAACAAGGAGGCGTTGTAATGGATGGTAGGGATATAGGAACAGTGGTTTTTCCAGATGCTGAGTTAAAAATATTCATGACGGCATCAGATATGATTCGGGCGCAAAGACGTAAATCGGAATTAGACTCCAGCGGTCAAGAACACTCAGTTATGGAGGTTCTACAGAATTTAAAATCTAGAGACAAGGCGGATATGGAGCGATCAGACTCTCCACTAGTTGCAGCTGATGATGCTAAGATATTAGACAATAGTGCGATATCTAGACCAGCACAGTTCGATGTAGTCTTGAAATGGATCAAAGAGACCTCTAAGAAGCTGCTTTAGCAGCTTTTGACGGTTGTATTCACAACTTTGTCTAAGATCTATTTGCGAGTACAGTAGTAGCACCTTTAACTACATCACCTTCTTTGACGAGTATCTTACAATCCAAAGGTAAAAATACGTCAACCCTAGAGCCAAATTTGATGAACCCAAATTCAGAGCCTTGTTTCACTAAATCTCCCTGTTTCGTATACATCACAATTCTTCTAGCGACAGCACCAGCAATTTGACGAATTACGACCTTTCCCCAGACCATATTCTCGACCGCTACAGTGGTTCTTTCGTTAAGCGAAGAACTCTTCGGATGCCAAGCAACAAGAAATTTTCCGTGGTGGTGAACGGCATGTAGTACTTTACCACCTATGGGATATCTATTCACATGTACGTTAAATGGAGACATGAAAATGGACATTTGAATACATTTTTCTTTTAAAAATTCCTCTTCGTAAACTTCTTCTATAGTCACTATTTTCCCATCTGCTGGACAGATAAACGCTTCGGGATTAACCAGAATAGTGCGCGTAGGGTTGCGAAAAAACTGAAGCACAATAGCATAAAGAACAATGCTCGTTACTAGAATAGCTACTTCTAGCCATTGTGCTGTAGTAAGCCACTGTACCAGAGCGTTAACCGCCACTAAAACGATGAATGATAAGCCTAACGTTCCCTTTCCTTCTTTATGAATGGTCATATCAAATGTTGGTATATAAGTATTGCAATTGGTGCCGCAGTTATAAAGCTATCCAGTCTATCCAAAGCACCACCGTGTCCTGGTAAAAATACGCCTGAATCTTTAATATCAGCTTCTCTTTTAAGCGCAGATGCTACTAGATCGCCAAAAGGTGCGATTAAACTCACTGTAACGGCAAGAGATAGCGCAATAGGCATAGTGGTTAGCCCCCAGAAAAAATTAGTAAC
>CAJWFD010000038.1 GCA_913031435.1 uncultured Cryomorphaceae bacterium | reverse complement strand
ATCACCTCCGCTTTAACCGCTTCAGTCATCCGGCCTTTTTCTACCAGCCTATGGAATACTTTATCAATAGAGGCCTTGCTGCGATCAACGGCACCAGGGTAGGCATCATAATAACCTACCTCATGTCCATTCTGCGCGGCGACTTGGCCTATTCCGGTGCCCATGGCACCTGCACCTAGGATAACTACTTTCATATGGTTATTCTCCCTTAAAATTAGGAGCACGTTTTTCGAGGAAAGCTTGCACCCCCTCATTAAAATCATTTGTTTTCCCAGCCCTGGTCTGTAATGCTTCTTCGAGGTCCAACTGCTGCTGTAAGTCATTCACATAGGACCTGTTAAGCGCTGCTTTGGTAAGCGCTAGTCCCTTTGTTGGCATTTGGGCCATGCGCATAGCTAAGACAGCAACTTTCGACTCATATTCCTCCGCACTGAAGACTTGGTAAACCATCCCCATCTGCATAGCTTCTGCTGCAGGTACCTTATCACCAGTCATCATCAATGCACTGGCTCGTTGGAACCCAACCAGCCTAGGAAGGGTGAAGGTCCCTCCACTGTCGGGGATGAGTCCAATTTTACTAAAAGCCTGTATGAAAGTCGCTTTTTCATGCGCTACCACGATATCGCAGGCAAGGGCAATATTAGCACCAGCGCCAGCAGCAACACCATTTACAGCCGCAATTACCGGCTTGGCTAACTTTCGAATGGCAAGTATTATAGGATTGTAATGATCACTTACGATTGCACTGAGTGCAGGACCATTAGGATCTATAGCTTCTGCTAAATCCTGTCCGGCACAGAACGCCTTACCATTCCCGGTAATAACCACACAACGTATGGCCTGGTCATCTGCGGCTTTTTTCAAGGCGTCTTGAACACCTAGGGCGAGTGCTCTGTTGAAAGAGTTGAATTTATCTGGGCGGTCAAAAGTGATGGTTAAAATCCCAGCTTCTTGAGTGATCTGTAACATGCGTTTTGGGTTTGTTCTCTCAAGGTACGCCAATGCTCAATTTTGGCCAATTCCTGACCCAGTAGTTTTACAGTTTTATAGACCTCATAGTAGCCTCTAGCTCCAAGACTACATTTCGTTTTTTAGCTGTAGGTCCATAAACAAGGCACTCTATGGTCAGAATACGGTTGTTCTTCTCATCATATATAGTATAGGAAAGGAAGGGTCCACCCATGAAATCACCGTTCATTTTCCATAAACCGCGGGTCTCTAAGGCAAACATTCCACTGATTTCCGTATTTGTGATCGTTGGAGGTATCAAAAGTTCCGTAGACATATAGGAGCCGTCTCGTGTTCCCTCAAAGAAGTATTTGCCTATACTGTCTCTGTGTGAAATGACATCATCAACGCTCACCATGCCCTCAGTCATAGGACGCTCACTCACCACAATATACTGCACGGTACGTACGGTTTTCGTAGCGAAAATTTTCAAGCCTTCCTTGTCCAACGTAGGGTCAAAGCCCTTATGGAGTAGCATGTTCTTGATACCAATCTTCTTCAAGTTCTCATGCGTGTAAGCGTAAGCGGACTTTCGTAGCCTGCCCTGAATCACACCCATATCGTGCTCTTTATAAGCACTGATGATCTGTTCTGCACTTGCGCGCATTGCTGCGATCACCCCATCTTTAGTAGGCGCCGTTACCCGGACCAAACGTTGCGGTCTTGACCAAAGGTCTTTTTGCATCTTCACAAACGAGGTGTCGCTGAGCTCAACCCAGATGATGCTCTTGGTTTTCTTTAATAGTCCATTGACCTCTCCGGGTTCTACCCGGTTGATGTCAAAGTAAGATTCCGGTTGTGGTAACCCCTCTTGCTCGGCCAGAAAAATTTCTCGAAAGGCTTCCCCGGTAGACCCTAACCACATCTCGTCCTTCATTACGAGTAACAATTCACTATGTGTGCCACTCGAGGGCGGAAGAATGCGTTGTTTTTTCTTTGGGCTGCCATCCTCATTTGTAGAAGAACAAGAAACCGCCATGACGAGCACGAAAAGTAAAGACGAGAAACGTAAGATGGAGGAGGCCATGAGAAGTCTTTTAGAGGTTATAGACGTTTAGGGTAGACCAAAATGCGCTGGTCTATGCGTATCATATCACTGCGAAGACCGTTCCAACGTTTAATATCACTAACGCCTACACCGTATTTACCTGCAATATGACCCAAGGTTTCTCCACTTTTAACGCGGTGCACCGTACGCTCATTCATTTTCGTGAAATCAGGCATACTGCTCGCTCGCTCCTTAAAATAAGTTGCCGCTATCCTGTACAGGCTGTCTTGCTGCGTACGAAAAAGGACTGCTTTTGCTTTTGGCAATGTGATGAAGTAGTCTTTATTTGTAACGAAAGGGACAATCTTGTAGCGGTACTGTGGATTTAAGAATTCCATCGTCGCAGGGTCAATTCCCAATTCATCCTCCATCTGTTTGAAATGAATTTGCTGGGTAATGCGTACCGTATCGGTATCGATATAATAGGCCGGCACTTCAGAAGGCCCTACGCCATACAAATGTCCATATTCCATAGCATATGTGGCAGCAATAAATAGCGGAACATAAGCAGAGGTTTCTCTAGGCAGGAAGGGTCTGATCTCCCAGTAGGACCTTTTACCACCACTTTTACGTATGGCTTTACGTACGTTACCAGGCCCGCTATTGTAGGCCGCCAGGACTAAATTCCAGTCCTCAAATACATCATACATCTTCAGCATGTATTGACATGCTGCTTCCGTACTCTTTAAGGGATCATTGCGGTCGTCCACATAGCTATTCACCGTTAAGTCATACATTTTCCCGGTGCTGTACATAAACTGCCACAAGCCCGTAGCGCCTACATAGGATCTTGCTTTAGGGTTTAGGGCACTTTCTATAACAGCGAGGTATTTGATTTCCAACGGCATGTTGTACTTGTCCAAGTGCTCTTCAAACATGGGGAAATAATACTGTCCATGGGCCATCATTCTGCTCAACCGTTTAGCGCCAAATTTCAGGTAGCGCTCTAAGTATTTTTTAACCACCGGGTTGTACGTCATTTCAAAGGGCGTACGAGTGTCAAGATCTGCCATGTAGTATCTGAAAATACTATCGCTTAGTGGCAAAGGATTAATAGTGTCTACTAAGGAAACGGTGGATTGCGCGAACAACACGTTTTCTGAATCGAATTTTGCGAGTCTTTGATCGAGCGCCCACAAAGCATTTGAGTCCATTTTCAGCTCATGATGAGCCAGAGTAGAATCTAGGATGAGCGAATCGTTTTGACCCACTGCTAAAAAACTGGTTAGGATCAGGCTAACCGTTAGAAAGAAGCGCATCTTAATGCTTTTGAATCCAATCCACCATGGCGAGGACGTCTAAGTCGGCACCATTAGCTCCCATTGCTTGCATTCCCATAGGAAGTCCATTTGGATGCATTCCCATAGGCACGCTTACTGCTGGATTCCCTGCGATATTTGCATGAACGGTGAATATATCTTCTAAATAATTTACGGTCGGATCTTCCACCACACGACCAATATCAAAGGCAGTGTTTGGTGTAGTAGGACAAAGTATAAGATCGTATTTCTCAAGCATATCATCAGTCCATTCTTTGACTAACCTCCTTACAGACTGAGCTTTCCCGTAATAGGCGTCGTAATATCCAGCACTTAAAACGAAGGTTCCAAGCATGATACGACGCTGCACTTCTAGACCAAAGCCTTCACTTCTGCTGGTTTTATATATACTTTCCAGGTCAGTGCTTTTGTCACTTCGATATCCCGCATGAACACCATCAAAGCGAGCAAGGTTTGAGCTTGCTTCTGCCGTGGTGATGACGTAATAAACAGGAACAAGGACATCTAGAAACTCAAACTCCACCGGTTCCACAATGACTCCTGCGTTTTCTAATAATTCAAGCTGAGCTTCGAACGCTTTGCGCATAGACGCGTCCACCATGGGATGGTCTAAGGCAGTCTTTAGGTAGGCTACCTTTTTTGGAGCTGTTTTAACCGCTTTGGGTAAAGGTGATTGTATTGCTGTTGCATCAAAATCATCTGGACCGGAAATAACTTCCATAATTAATGCAGCATCCTCTACTGTAGAGGTGAAAGGACCTATCTGATCGAAGCTACTGGCATATGCAATAAGTCCATGACGACTCACGCGTCCATAGGAAGGCTTAAACCCCACTGTTCCAGTAAACGCTGCTGGTTGGCGTATTGAACCCCCAGTATCTGATCCTAAAGCGGCATGGCAAAGACCAGCAGCAACTGCTGCGGCAGAACCACCAGAAGAACCACCAGGTACCTTTGTGGGGTCATGTGGGTTTTTAGTCGGGCCAAAAGCGGAATTCTCGTTTCCCGAACCCATGGCAAATTCATCGCAATTCGTACGGCCAATCAGTACAGCATCTTCTGCCAGCAGACGTTGTACTACTGTGGCTGAAAATTGGCTTTCAAAGCCTTCAAGAATTTTGGAAGCTGCACTGACCTCGTGATCTAGGTAACAGATGTTGTCTTTTAAAGCGATGACCATTCCGGCAAGTTTGCCTCCGGTACCCTTCGCTATTTTTTCGTCTACAACGCTTGCTTGATCGCGTGCTTCTTCCGACCAAACCTCTAAAAAAATGTTGAGGTCTTTGGTTTGTTCAATTTTAGACAAGAATGTCTCTACCGCTTGTGCAGTGCTGCTCATAAGATTGGGATCGTTAAGCGATTACTCTTTGCTTTTTCCAGAAGTGTCCTCGCTGTCTTCGTCAGCAACTCCATCCTTAAACTCTTTTACGCCACGGCCTAGACCACGCATGAGTTCTGGGATTTTACGGCCGCCGAATAAGAGCAATACCACCACTAGAATCAGTATCATTTGGTTGGGACCCATGATCCCTAGAAACACTGTGTTCATTTGCTTAAATTTTGAGCATCTAAAGTACCGATTTTTTACGGAACTAGACGCCTCGTTAATACTGCAACAGATCCGATAATGCCACGCGAACCTTTTCTGCATTTGGAAGCATTGCGTGTTCAAGTGTACTGTTTAATGGTATGGCTGGCATATTTTCGGCACCCACTAGCTTTACCGGAGCATCTAAAGATTCAAAACAATCTTCTTGAACAGCCCCTTGTACGGATTGCGCAAAACTTGGACTACTAGACTCCTCCGTAAGTACAAGAACACGGTGGTGAGCGCGAGCCTCCTCCATTACTTGACTTCTATCCCATGGCGCTAGGGTCCGTAAATCAAGAACACTGATCCGACCTTCAAAAGATGTTGCAGCTTCTAGCGCCCAATATACTCCCATGCCGTAAGTAACGACCAGTGCGGCTTCACCGTTGGATCTTCGATCACTGTCTGCTTCTAACACCATGCGTGCTTTTCCAAAAGGGATCACATAGTCAGCGCTAGGCTCAGGTGTTTTTGCTCCTTCAGTACCTGGGATTTTACTCCAGTACAATCCTTTGTGTTCAAAAATGACCACCGGGTTGGGATCGTAGAAGGCTGATTTCATAAGGCCTTTTAAATCGGCCCCTGTTGAAGGGTAGGCGATTTTAATTCCTCTAATATTCGTTACCACACTTTCAATAGAGGAACTATGGAAAGGGCCTCCAGATCCGTAGGCGCCTATGGGCACACGTATCACCGCAGAGGTAGGCCATTTACCGTTGCTTAGATAGTAGCTTCTACTGACCTCTGTAAACAACTGGTTCATTCCTGGCCAGAGGTAATCAGCGAACTGTACCTCTACAAAAGGTTTCAATCCTGTGGCGGCCATACCTACCGTGGATCCTATAATAAAAGCTTCTTGTATGGGGGTGTTAAAGACCCGATCGTCTCCAAAAGTTTGCGCCAGTGTGGCGGCCTCGCGGAAAACTCCGCCAAGTCTCGCGCCCACATCTTGACCGTAGAGCAGTGCTTCCGGATGCGCTGCCATGAGTTCTTTAATGGCGAATAATGCGGCGTCAACCATGACGGTAGGGACAGCTCCCTTTGGAGCGCGCTCTCCTTTTTCTTCAGTGATGGGTGTCGGGGCAAACTGGTGATTGAACAAGTCCTCCGGTTGTGGGTCCGGCATGGAAAGAGCAGATTTATATTGCGCTTCAACAAATTGAATTGCCTCGCTTTCCCATTGTTTTAAAATAGATTCCTTGTGTCCAGCGTCTAAACATTGCTGCCATACTAAAGGATAGGGGTCACGCGTTGCTGCTTCTTCAAGGTCATCGCGATACCATTCTTTGCGAACTCCTGAGGTATGATGATTCAACAGGGGTACATCGCACCTGACTAAGAATGGCCTACGTTCTTTCCTCATGATGGTGATCACTTCTTTTAAGGCTGTATAGCACTCCTCAAAATCAGACCCGTTGAGGTCCCTAGTTTCGATACCAGTAAAGCCCTTTGCATATTCAACCGCATTACTGTGGTGAACTTCTTTGCGGTTTGCACTGATATCCCATCCGTTGTCTTGTACAAACATCAGCAGTGGAAACTGCTTAAGTGCCGCCATGTGCATGGCCTCTGAGATTTCTCCTTCGGTCATGGCACTGTCGCCAATACTACAGACGGCAATCGCTCCTTTTTCAGCATCTGTCGCTAAACCTTGTCGCTCTCTGTATTGAATACCCATTGCAACACCAGCGGTGGGGATGGCTTGCATGCCCGTTGCAGAGCTTTGGTGGGGAATTTTAGGTTTGTCATCATCTTTTAAGCTGGGGTGACAATAATAAGTTCGTCCGCCTGAAAAAGGATCATCAATTTTCGCAAGTAGCTGCAACATGAGGTCTTTTGGCGTCATGCCAATCCCAAGAAGTATACTGTCATCACGGTAGTAAGGAGCAACGTAATCCTTAGGCTCTAACTGAAGCGCTAAGGCGAGCTGTGCCGCTTCATGTCCTCTGCTTGTAGCATGGACATATTTAGTGGTGGTGTCTTTTTCACGTTCGTAAAGCTCTGTTAAACTCTTTGCCGTAGCCATGAGTTTGAACGCCTTTTCGAATGGTATAGTGGTTTTTTTAGACATGTATCTGTGTTTCGCTCATCAAAGTTAGGGCATCACAGCCACTTTTAGAGGCACTTGAAGTATTCAAATGGCTCAAGACAACTCGTACATACATACTGGCCTTTACAAGCAGTGCTGCCGTGCAGGCTGAGCATTTTTGTGTCCTTACTCTTGCATTTAGGACAGTTCACTTTCGGGGGCTCTGCAAATAATACTCTCTTGTCGGTAGAGGCGCCAACGGGAGGAGCAATACCGTAGGCCTCCATTTTGTCCCTACCTTCTTTTGTGATCCAATCCGTAGTCCAAGAAGGTTGGAGCTGCTGCTCTATGACAAAAGGCAATTGACGTACATACATTGCTTCGCGCAGATCCTGCTCCATTCGGTCCATAGCTGGGCAACCCACATAGGTGGGACTGATGGTAATGAGATAGACAAATGCGCTATTTTCTTCAGAGGCATCTAAATGCTCGGAGGTAAAAACAGCCATGGCTTTCGAGAAACGCTCGTCGTTTTTCGGCAATACAGCAACACTGCGCAATATTCCCATATCATGAAGACTCAACACGGGTATTTCAGGATCATTGACCTGACATAAATGCTCGTATAAAGTCTTGCTTTGGTCCATATCTATCCTCCAAAGGCTTTCAGCACATCGTTTCCGTTCGCAAGGATTAATAGCGCAAGGAGTAGGAAGAACCCAACCATTTGTGCATATTCAAGTACCTTGATGGAGGGTTTACGACCTGAAATCCATTCGACTAAGGTAAAAATAACATGACCTCCATCTAAAGCAGGTATCGGTAGAATGTTCAGGAATCCAAGCATGATGCTCAAGAATGCGGTAAACTCCCAAAAGTGTCTCCAGTTCCAGGCGCTATCGTATTGCTTAAGTATCGTTAGAAATCCACCAACTTCTTTGTAGGCTTCTGTTTTTGGGTTGAAGATCAACTTGAATTGGCGCACATAGCTATTGAGCTTAGACTGTACTTCTCCAAAACCACCAGCAAGCGCTTGCCCCACTGTGTATTGTTTGTTTTTTATCTCGTAATATTTGAAGACTTCACCTGTATTGCGAACTCCTATTTTCCCTGACTCAGGGAGTAAAAAGTTCATAGTGTCTGCTCTGCCCGCCCTGAAATAGGTAAGCTGAACCTCTTCTCCAGCATATTTTGGTATTTCTTCTAAGTATTGATCAAAGAACAACATAGTAGTTCCGTTCAATCCAACCACACTGTCACCTATTTGTAAGCCGGCCATCTCTCCAACAGAACCCTCAGCAAAAGCACCTATAACGTAGGGCATACGAGGCTTGATCAAACCAATAAAGGTTTTATTCTTCACCATGTCTTCAATAGACTCTACGCGGATAGGTACGATAACTTCACTTCCATTTCTCTCGACAACGATGTCTTCACCTTGACTCAATAGAATTTCAAGCCCAGTCTCGCGGTAACTTTCAGGAACAACTTCCCCTATGCTTAGAATCTTATCTCCGTTTCGAAGCCCCATCTCTATTCCTGTGGAATTCGTCCAAATACCATTTACTAGACTCTCGTTTGGCAAATAATCCTTCCCGTAACTCAGCAACAAGAATACATAAATGAAGTAAGCTGTGACAAAATTCATGATGACCCCACCAGTGAGGATAATGATCCGTTGCCAGGCTGGTTTTGCGCGGAACTCCCATTCTTCTGGCTCCTCACTCATCCCCTCTGTATCCATGCTTTCATCAACCATGCCAACGATCTTAACGTAACCGCCTAATGGAATCCAGCCAATTCCCCATTCTGTTTCGCCGATCTGTTTTTTGAAAAGCGAAAACTTATAATCAAAGAAGAGGTAAAACTTTTCAATACGCACGCCAAACCATTTGGCAGGCAGGTAATGCCCAAACTCATGGATGACGATAAGCAATGAAAGGCCTAAGAGGAATTGAGTGATTTGGATGAACATAGTGTGTATTCTAAAAAGTAGAGTTCAAAAGTAACGCGCAAGGTTGGACTAGTGTTTACTTCATCCGGATCTTACACTGTAATAGTGTGTTAAAATTTAAGCGGGCAATACTTTCAGCGCCCTGCCCACTTTAGTAAAGGCCGCAATAGCTTTGTCTAAATGCTCTTCAGAATGCGCTGCACTGAGTTGTACCCTGATGCGTGCTTGATCTTTAGGAACTACGGGATAAAAGAAACCTATGACATAAATCCCTTCTTCCAGCAGTAGATCTGCGAATTTCTGGCTCAAGGCCGCATCATATAACATGATAGGCACAATCGCACTTTCTCCGTCTTTAAAGTCAAATCCAGCTGCGGCAACCCCTTTTTTAAAGTAGTTAATGTTCCATTCCAATTGATCTCTCAATGCGGTACTTTCATTGAGCACCTTAAATACCTCAAGAGACGCACCTACAATAGAGGGGGCTAATGAGTTAGAGAATAAATAGGGACGTGATTTCTGACGAAGCATTTCTATGATTTCTTTACGTCCTGTGGTAAATCCACCCATGGCGCCTCCAAGCGCTTTTCCAAGGGTGCCTGTAATGATGTCCACCCGTCCAAGTACATTTTTCAACTCAACAGTGCCACGACCTGTTTTTCCAATAAAACCTGTGGCATGACATTCGTCAACCATAACTAAGGCATTGTACTTATCTGCGAGGTCACATATTTTATCTAGCTGAGCGACGTAGCCGTCCATAGAGAATACACCGTCAGTAACAATCATTTTAAATCGTGCTCCATCAGCATCTTGAAGTTGTTTCTCAAGGTCAGCCATGTCATTGTTCGCATAGCGATAGCGAGCAGCCTTACAAAGGCGAACGCCGTCAATAATGGAAGCGTGGTTGAGGCTATCAGAAATAATAGCGTCTTCAGCGGTAAGTAATGGTTCAAAAACACCGCCATTTGCGTCAAAAGCCGCCGCATATAAAATGGTATCTTCTGTATGAAGAAAAGAAGCTATTGTAGCCTCCAGCTCCTTGTGTATGTCCTGTGTTCCGCAAATAAAACGTACGGAACTCATTCCAAAGCCATGTGTATCCAGCGTTCTATGTGCAGCCTCTAATACTCTCGGGTGGGAACTTAGGCCCAGATAATTGTTAGAGCAAAAGTTCAATACCTCCTCGCCCTCTGTCGTTTCGATCACCGCATCTTGGGCGGTGGTGATGATGCGCTCTCTTTTAAAAAGACCAGCGTCTTGAATGTCTTTAAGTTGTGTGCTCAGGTGGTTTTTTAAATCGCCGTACATGGAAGGTGGTGTTTGGGTTTCTATTGCGAAAATAAGTGTTGAAGTCTTCTTGAGAGTTTCTGCGGAGACTTTCTTTTATACAATTGTGGAGTATTAACAGTCACTAGGACACTTTAAGTGAATAAAATCAAGTTTTTCATAAAATGAGTATCACTAGATCCGGTCTAATTCCACGAAAACAATCAAATTTGCGCATATGCGAGTAGATAAATTTATTTGGTGTGTACGATTTTTTAAGACCCGCAGCTTGGCTGGGGAGCAGGTTAGAGGCGGAAAGGTTCTTCTGGCTGGTTTACCTGTGAAATCTTCTCGAGATATCAAAAGTGGCGACTGCATTACCATCAAGCGCCATGGGTTTGACCAGTTGTATGAGGTTCTTTCCATACCAAAATCTAGGATTGGAGCTAAACTTGTTGAGGATTACGTTGTTAACAGAACACCTCAAGAGGAATTAGACAAAGAAGAATTCTTAAAACTTGCCCGAAATATAACAAGGCAAAAAGGTCTAGGGCGCCCTACAAAAAAAGATCGCCGAGATATTGAGGGATTTAGTGACAGCTAGGAGTGTGAATTTTAAATGTACAACACGCTCTCTTGCCTTGTTAATTCTGATAAAACCGAATTGTCCGGTATTTGTCCAAGGGACTGGTTTGGTTTGCACCTAAACGTTTGCCACATTTGAGTGTACTTAGTACGCTTAATCAATAACACCTGAAGACAATGCAAAGACAAACACAGAAATTGACCTTACTACTTGCCGCGATGCTTGTAATGTTCTCTGCTAGAGCACAATACAGCGGGTCAGTAAGCGATGCTGGAGATAAAAGCACACTTCCTGGTGCGGTCATTCAAGCTGGGTCGATGGCCACAACCATGACAGACATGGATGGTAAATGGTCCCTGGACGTCCCAGAAGGAACTGAAATTAAAGTTTCGTTCGTGGGTTATGTCGCTAAAAAAATCATCTTAGGTAAAGAAAGAAACATAAAAATTACGCTCTCTTATGACCAGGCATCCTCTACGCTAGAAGAGGTTGTAGTTGTAGGTTATGGTGTTCAGAAAAAATCAAATGTTACCGGTGCTATCTCCAGCGTAAAGGCGGAAGATTTGGAGGGGTTGCAACTGCCACGCATTGAAACAGCACTGCAAGGACGAACCTCAGGGGTATCCGTAATACAGAGTTCTGGAGCTCCAGGGTCTGGAGCGGTTATTCGCATACGTGGTACTTCTTCTATTAATGGATCCGATCCTCTGTTCGTAGTGGATGGTGTTGTTATTGGTGGAGGGATTGATTTCTTAAACCCTGGTGATATCGAAACTATTGAGGTTCTTAAGGATGCTGCGTCAGCTGCCATCTATGGAGCACGTGGTGCGAATGGTGTTATTATAGTGACGACTAAGAACGGTAGCAAGATTAAAGGCATGCAGGTAAAGATTTCCTCTTACACAGGACTTCAGAGCCCATGGAAAATGTTACCCGTACTAGACGCACGTGAGTATGCTACCATTCAAAATGAAATGGCTGCTTCAGCGAATCAAGCGATACCTTATCCTGGTGCCGCAAGTTTAGGGTCAGGAACGGACTGGCAGAGTCATGTGTTTAATCCAAACGCAACCATACAGAGTACAGATTTCAGCATAGCGGGATCTACTGATAAAGGCTCTTACTATTCTTCAGTGAGTTATTTTAATCAAGATGGTATCGTTGCGAAAGGAAAGAGTAACTACGAAAGACTTGCGGCTCGACTTAATACCATCACAAATGTCAACGATAGATTGACGGTTGGATGGAATGTAGCCTATACACACAACGAGAGTAGTGGTGTAGCTGAAAACACAGAATATGGTTCTCCCTTAGGTAGAGCATTGAATATGGATCCATTGACTCCGTTGTACGAGACTGATCCTACAATTTTGTCACAAGCACCGTATACTTCAGGGGGTCAGTTAAGATCTAATCTAGTAACAGATGAAAACGGAATCTTCGGAATTTCAAATCGAGTGACTTCAGAAATCGTTAATCCCGTTGCTGCTTATAGCTTAATTAATAATGTAGGTTGGGCAGACAAAGTAGTAAACAATACCTACGCAGAATTTGAAATCCTTCCAGGATTAAAGGCCCGCTCAAGTATGGGAATTGATCTTGCTTTTTGGGGTAGTGATGGTTTCAACCCGTCGCATTACTTGAATGCAACAAACTATTTAGATACTAATACCGTGTACTCAAGCTTCAATAGAGGGTTTACATGGATATGGGACAACACCCTTACTTACACGCACTCTATTGGGAAACATAATATGAACTATTTATTAGGTCATAGTGCTCAGGAAGTAAACGGACGTTATATAGGTGGTAGTAAAAAAGATGTTCCTACGTCTACTTTTCAGGACGCAACTATAGATTATGGACGCAATGAAATTTCGGAACAGGTTTACGGAGGTAAATGGGAACGATACGCTATTGAATCATACTTCGCTCGTGCAAACTATGATTACGACGGCAAGTATGTAGCCACGGCCATTATTCGTGGTGATGCTTCTTCTCGTTTTGGATC
>CAJWFD010000037.1 GCA_913031435.1 uncultured Cryomorphaceae bacterium | reverse complement strand
ACCATTTCTTTGACTTTGAAAGTGCCATTCTAACGACGGTAGCTAATCCAGATGTGGATGCAGACAACGTTAGTGCTGTGGTAGGAAAAATAGTTCGTCACCTGGGCGCACCGTTCGGCGGTAGCAAGATTACATTTTCAAACAACTTAGATTTTTCTAGCTATCCAGAAATCACCATGAAGGTTTGGACCTCTGCACCCATAGGTACGAACGTAACGCTAAAGGCTGAAAAACCTTTCTGGGGCGTAGAGCGTAGTGTTCAAACGACCAAAACAAGCGAATGGGAAACACTCACTTTCAACTTCACCGGTTCACTAAACGATATGCCTACATTAACTTTGTTGTTTGATTTTGTGGCAGGCAGTAGCAATGTCGGGGACGGCTCAGCAAATTCCACTTTTTATTTTGACGACATAAAGTATGCGAATATGCCGTTTTCTATCGAGCAAAACGAAGTCCTCAGCTCTTTTGATGTCTATCCAAATCCCGCCTCAGCACAGTGGACGATATCTAGCAAAACCCTCAACGCTTTTAGCGCAGCACTGTATGATCTTAATGGCCAATTGCTTGGTAATTTTGATGCTCAGGGATCTGATAAAATCGCTATTGATGCCTCTCCGTATTCTTCCGGTACATACTTGGCTAAAATCAGCTCCAGTCTCGGCGATCATTTCGTTCGATTGGTAAAGCGCTAAGCTGCTGTTGCACGGTCAGAAAGGTGTGCCTAAGGTTAAAAAACACCTGAAGACAGCTTTGTTCGGGACCCTTGATGGGTTCAAGATCTCTGTTGTATTAGATGGAAGTCGTAACTTTATCAAAATGAAAGCTTTCCCTACGTTATCACTACTGCTTTTTCTTTTCAGCGGTTCTTTTAGCCTATCCGCCCAAGACTCGGCAACGGCTGATGGGCCAATGCTAAAACAGTATCTATCCAGGGTGTTGAATGCACAGGATGATCCCTCAGCCCCGAAGCTGATCAACTATCCTACCATAGCATATTCACCAGAGACCAGTTGGGAATTGGGCATTTCTAGCCTTTATATTTATTGTGCGAACCGTGATCTTTCGAACCGATTAAGTGAAGTTAAAGCGTTCACATTTTATACCCTCGAAAACCAGTATGGCATCTGGCTTGACCACGCCCTGTACACTGATCAGAACCGCTGGTTTTTCTATGGCAGGATGCGGTATCAGAGTTTCCCGCTCCTCTACTATGGTGTCGGGCCTGAGAGCCCGAAGGAACATATCGCCCGGATCGACGGAAACTATACCCTATTTCGCGAGCGCCTGCTCAGGGAGACTCTTCCCTCTTTGTATGTGGGATTGGAACTTGATTACCAGAAACTAAACAACGTAAATTATCTAGATACGCTGAATGGATATCTACCGCCGAGCATAGGCGCAGCAGGTTCCACAAACTTTGGACTAGGACTAGGTATACTCTATGACAACATTCATAACGCCCTGAACCCGAGAGACGGGATTTACAGCGAATGGGCTTTCCTAAGCTATAGCGATCGGCTGGGGAGTGATTTTTCTATGACCACCTTTATTTCCGACAACCGCATTTACCGTCCCGTTAAGAAAAACACGGTTTTAGCTGCACAGCTTTACGGACAGTTTACAACGGGTACGGCTCCTTTCAACATGCTTTCCTTGATGGGTGGCGAAAGTCTCATGCGCGGCTATTATCTCGGCCGTTTCCGAGATAAACATTTGGTTGCAGGGCAGATTGAGTACCGCATCTTACCGTTTGCCTTTTCTAAGCGCTGGGGCGCAAGTACTTTTTTGGCCGCCGGTCAGGTGTTTGGGGACGACCACCGCTTCGCCTTCAACCAGTTTTTGCCCACCGCGGGGGCCGGATTACGCTACTTGATCTTCCCTGATAAAGACATTTTTACCCGAATAGATGTCGCTTTTACGCGCGAAGGACCTGGCTTTTATTTCTTTATTGGAGAGGCATTTTAAACCAGACGGTCTACCTATTTTGAGTTGACCTATCTGGCTGTCTGCTATGATTTTTCAACGGCTTTAAAGTGATTAAATAGTTTTGCTACATTAAAGGATGAAAAAAGCCCTGTTGATCACCTTGTTTCTTTGTGTTGTAGTTATTTCTCATGCGCAGAAATTAGTGGTTTTAGGAACACTTCAAGATGGTGGCTCCCCTCATATGCTCTGTGAAAAGAAGTGTTGTGAGATTGAGCTTGCTCATGATTATGTGAGCTGCCTGGGTTTAATCGATGAGAACGATCATTCTTACTTTTTCGATGCAACTCCTGACTTTGTGAACCAGTCGAGGTACTTGCTCAACCTTTCCGGTAGTGGTGCTTTCAGCATATTTTTGACGCATGCCCACATGGGACACTACAGTGGATTGATTCACCTAGGGCGTGAAGCTTCCTCAGTAGATGCAATCCCTGTTTATGCTATGCCACGAATGGGCACATTTCTATCTACAAACGGTCCATGGGACCAACTCGTTAAGTTGAAGAATATTGAAATCAAGGGTTTGAATGATGGGCAGAAAGTAAAATTGACAAATTCTCTTAGCGTAACGCCACTGCTTGTCCCTCATCGTGATGAATACTCCGAGACCGTAGGATACCTGATTGCTGGTACTCAAAGAACAGCCCTGTTTATTCCAGACATTGATAAATGGAATTTATGGGATAGAGATATATTGGAAGAGATTAAAAAAGTCTCCTATGTTTTTCTAGACGCAACTTTTATGAAAGAGGGTGAAGTTGCTCGTCCCATGTCCGAGGTTCCGCATCCATTTATCGAAGAAAGCGTCGCTTTATTTCGATCACTACCCCTAGATCAGCGTAACAAAGTATACTTTATTCACCTTAACCACAGTAACCCTGCGAGGGTTAAAAACAGTGCTGATCGAGCGTCTGTAGAGGCACTGGGGTTTCACTTTGCAGAGTTTGGTCAAACGTTCAAGTTATAAGGTCGAATCATTCACAGGAACTTCATATTAGATCGAAGAGTGAAACCGATTTTTTCGCACCTTTGCGCCTATGAAAAAGCTCCTGTTGTTTTTGTCATTATTTTCTGTTGCTCAAGTAGCCACAGCGCAGACGTTTACCCTGCGTTTGATGAGCTATAATATCTTGAATTACAGAAATTCAACAAATGATTGTAATGGCAATTCAAACAGTGCTGGAGCTAAGGAAACAGCTCTAGATACCATTATCAAAAATGTTTCACCACATTTAATCGTGTTTAATGAAATAGGAGCAAGTGCAAACAATGCCCAATATCTTTTAAATAACGCACTAAACACCGGTGGTGTATCCTCTTGGGCCACGGCTAATTATACGAACAATAGTTTTTCATCATTGACAAACGTGGTGGCTTACAACAGCGACTACCTCGAAATCCTTAGTCAAGATGTGATCACACAAGATTTAGGAGGAAGTGCCTTAGTGCGCGTGGTAGATGTGGTCAGGTTTTATTACAAAGATCCATTGCTTAATGCGCAGAGTGATACGCTCACCTTCACCGTTTTAGGGGCCCACTTTAAAGCGGGTAACGGCACGACCAATTCCTCTAAACGAAATCTTATGGCGAAAGCGGTCATAGATTACGCAGACAACGAATGTAAAGATGACAACCTCTTTTTATTGGGAGACTACAATATGTACAGCTCATCGGAATCTGCATACCAGACTTTGATTGGCGGCCAGACCTTCCGGTTTGAAGACCCCATCAACACCAGTGGAAATTGGAACAACAATGGCTCTTTTGCTAGTGTACATACCCAAAGTACCCGCAGTTCATCCTCTAATAGCTGCTTTTCTGCTGGAGGTCTAGATGATAGATTTGATCAGATTTTATGTTCAGAAGCAGTAGTAGAGGGAGATGATCAAATGGTGTTTGTTCCAAACACCTATTTCGCAGTGGGAAACGATGGTAATCATTTTAATAGCTCTATTAACTCTGGAACAAACTACAGTGTGAGCTCCACGGTGTTGTCTGCTTTATACTCTCTGAGTGATCATCTTCCCGTGATTGCAGATTTCGATGTAGATATGCAAGGTTTGTCTACGGACGAATTTAAAATCCCAGCGCTACCTAACCCTATGCGTCAACCTTTTGAGTTTGGTGGCTATACGAACAACTACAGCTTGACCTTAGTGGCAATGGATGGTCGCGTCGTCTTCCGGAAAGCAGTGAACGAACATAAAATTTTGCAACAATTGCCCACAGGAGTTTATACCGCACTTTGGACGAAAAAAGGATTTACAAAAGCTTCTAAACTCATGGTATGGTAAGAAGAGTAATCATAAGCCTGTTTTTAGTATTGCCATTCTTAGGGATGGGTCAAACATTTGAGGAGTTTCAGACCTCAAGAGCTAATGTTCGACTGACGGCAACAAACGTAGGTACATTCGGCAACGCCTTCCGTGGCTATAAAGATGGTAGTGGTAATCCTTCCATGGAATATCCTGCAGGTTCAGGAATAGAGCATCTATTTGAAGGGGGTCTTTGGTTGGGAGGTACTGTCAACGGAGCTGTTCGCGTAAGTACATCTGCTTATGATGCTCCACAAGGTTATGCACCAGGGCGTGGAGGATTTGAATTTAACGCGAGCCAGGGAGTGAGTGTTTCGGAACGTAGTTCGCTAAAGTCTTCCCCAAACTACAGGAGTGATGCTGTTTCTCATCAAGACTTTTTATGCTCCTTTAATGATGCTGAGATTCTTGTTCCAGGCACCAGTATTCCCATCAACAACCACTTAAATCCTATGGATATAGAAGTGGATATGGCCGTTTATAATTGGGAATACTCTTTTACTGATTTCATGGTCATTGTAGATATGACCATCACGAACAACAGCAACAATACGTATCAAGATTTTTACGCAGGACTGTGGGACAACACAGTAGTGCGCAATGTCAATATCACGCCTGCTGGTGCAGGTGGGGCGACTTTCTACTCAAAAGGCGGTAACGGTTTTATTGATAGTTTAAACCTTGCGTACTGTTACGATAGAAATGGCGACCCAGGGTTTACGGACAGTTATGTAGGTCAATTGTTTTTAGGTGCCGAAGATAAAAACGGCTTTAAGCATCCTAAAACAGATCCAAACACAAAGGTGAATTATAACGCGTGGGTATTTAACAACAGCGGTCAGAATACCTTCTTTTTTCCTACAACAGACCAGCAGCGTTATCAGAAAATGTCAGATGGCTTCAACCAGCATCCTTGCTGGACGGATCCTACTGGCGCGGCATGTGCCACTACAATGGATGTTGATCTTCAGGCAGAGCTTAATGCGAATGGGAATCGGTCGGACCTTTTAACTGTCGGACCGTTTAACGACTATGCGCCGGGCGATCAGATTAAATTGTCCTTCGCTTATGTAGTGGCCAAAAAATATGAAGATGGCCTTCCTAATGGTGATAATAATGCTGTGCAGCAGACTTATTTGATTGACGCAGCAAACTGGGCACAACGCACGTATAATGGCGAAGACGCTAACTTTAATGGTCTATTAGACCCGGGTGAAGATAAAGATGGGGATGGAAAAATCACTCGATTTATACTCCCTTCCCCCCCGGAATCTCCAAGACTTAAGGTGGTACCCGGCGATGGAAACTGCACTATATATTGGACAGACAATAGCCGTCAAAGCCTAGATCCAATCTCAAAGAAACTTGATTTTGAAGGCTATAATATCTACGCTACGGCCACTGGGTTTGATGTTTTTGGAACCCCTGATTTAAAAGATGATTTAGATTTAGTTGCGAGTTATGATTCTTTAGGCAATCCTTATGGATTTAATACAGGGTTTTTACCAATAAAATTGGACGAACCATTGATTTTTGAAGGAGACACCAATCAGTATGTATTTAGTTACACCATAGACCCATTACCTAATGGGTGGCAGACGGCTGTTTCTGTGACGGCATTTGATAAAGGAGATCTTAACAGTGGTTTGGAATCTCTGGAAAGTGCGGTACTTTCAAATACAGTTCGCGCATTCCCTGGCGCTCCAGGATCAAATTTGGACAGCGTAGAGCCTTTTGTGTATCCTAACCCTTATTATCTAGGAGCTAGTTGGGAGGGAAACAGTAATTTTCAAGAGGAGAGTAGAAAACTAATTTTTTCTAATCTTCCACAAAATGCAAGAATTACCATCACTACGGCAGGCGGTGATTTTATAGACAGCTTTGATCACCATGGAGATTACAACGGCAGTGATATTCGTTGGTTCCAGTCTTTTGGTGCGGAAAATTTGGATCAAAATGTATTTTCAGGCGGGGAACACGCTTGGGACCTTCTCTCAAGAGAAAGTCAAATAATTGCTCGAGGAATGTACCTCTTCCATGTGGAAGACCTTGACAACGGTAAAAATTTCACAGGAACCTTCTTAATAGTCAAATAATGAAAAGACAATTACTATCACTTGTATGTACTGTACTAAGCCTCACCGCTTTTGGACAGAGCTATGTATCTATTTCAGACATCAATTATGTGAGTGCACCAGACCTTGCGGCATGTGATGACACTTCTGCATATTTAGGGCAAACCATCATCACTCGTGGGGTGGTCGTCACTCCGGGTAATGTGAGTGAAGTGTCTTCAGGCTCTGTAACAGGTGGCGCTAGACCTTTCATCTTTATTCAGGACACTGCGGTTGGTGGACAAAGCACACCTTTTGCAGGGATTGAAGTAATGGGCGTTTACTCTAGTAGTACAGGCGCGTTACAAGTACCAGCTACGTTTACCCAAGCGCTTCCCGGCGATATTGTCGAGGTGAAAGGTGTTGTAGGCGAATACAACGGTTCCAACCAATTGTCTCTGGCGGATGCAAATTCATTTAGCATAGTCACTGTTACTACAGACCCTATTGTCAGTGATACCATAACAGTTGGTGATCTTAACGATGCCCAATTTGTGAACAACCTAAACACGGGTGAAGGCTATGAGGGTGCTTTTGTAACATTAACGAACGTTACAGTTACTTCAGTAATTCCATTTAGCGGAAACCGTGTAAGCTTCAACATTGCAGATGCAAATGGAAACAGCCTCAATGTTTCTGATAGATTCCTTGCGCAGAAAATGACTTCATGGAGTACGGTAAATACTAATTCTCCTCAGACTCAAGGTTCATTTGCTCCGCCTGTACCTGGCACATTTTATACGTCTATCTCCGGAGTTGTACGCCACGATGCTAACGGCTGTACGGGTGATAATGGACGTGGATATGAAATCAACCCATTTGCGGCATCGCACTATGATATTGGATATGCACCACCTTACATTGCAAATTTCGAGCGCGATCCTGCCGTTCCTACGTCTAATCAAGATGCGGAGGTTACCTGTAGCATTACTGACTTTGATGGTTCTGTAGATTCAGTTGCTATTGCTTGGAGCGCTATTGACACACAACAAGTGCAAAACTTCACTGTGGTGCCTATGACTTTAATCACAGGAACCACGGACGAATATATCTTTGAAATTCCTAAGCAAAATGATGGCACGCTCGTTCGATACTATTTGTACTCTGAAGATAATGATGGCAACGCGAGTTACTACCCAAGCACTCCGATCAATCAGGCAGTGCCTAACGTAGATTTCTATACGGTTCGTGACAACGGATTGACTATTCCGGATATCCAGTTTACCTTCAACTCAAACGGTGCGAGTACTTTAAACGCTCAGACGGTAACGGTAACCGGTATTGTGACGGCGTCTACTAAAATTGGTGACTTGGGATACCTGTACCTTCAGGATGAAACAGCTACAGCATGGGCTGGTATTTGGTGTGTAGGAATAGGACTCAACAGTTACTACCGAGATGAAGAAGTCACCATAACAGGTACGGTTGAAGAGTACTATGGCATGACTCGATTGAACGTTATTTCCTCGAATAAAACAGGAAATAAATCCATTATTACACCCACCATTATTGACCCATCAGATTCTGCCAGCTACGCCAACTTTGGCTGGGAGCCTTTTGAGAGTATGTTTGTTCGTTTTGAAGACCCACAAGCCGGTAAATTATACGTTTCTCAAACCAACTTAGGGTTTGGTGATTATGCGGTGAGTAATTCAGCGAATGCACCGGTATACAACAGTGCACGAGTACTTGCAGGTCGTCAAGCGACAACAGCGTATTCTTCTTTGAATGTACAGTTGGTGACAGATACCTCTTACGCGAACTTAGACGGCGAGATGAACTATACTCCAATAGTAGTGAACGACACCATGAGTTTTGACGCCATTGAAGGGGTCTTATACTATGGATTTAGCAATTTCCGTTTGCTCCCTCGCAATAACATGGACTTTATCAATCCATCGGTAACGTTAGACAGTATTTCTGTTGCTTCATCTCCAATTGGACTCGATGAGTGGGCCTCAAGTAACTTGAAAGTGTATCCAAACCCAGCACAAAATTGGGTACAACTAGAAAGTGCGGGTGAAGGTATTTGGACGATCTCAACAATTTTAGGTGAGACAGTCGCTCAAAGTAGCACAGCGGGATCATTACGTTTGGAGACAGCGGATTGGTCTGTAGGAACCTATGTAGCGCGCTTCAGCAGTGCTAAAGGGGCAGGAACTGTAGTATTGATGATTCAACACTAAGCAAAGAATTAAATGCGTAATTGGCTCTTATTAATAGTCGTGCTCTTGAGCGTGGTCGGTTGTAAAAAACCTCAATCGGAAGTGGACAATCTTCCGCCTGAGACCACTATTGCTATTGATAGCATTCAGAGAACTGGCGAATTACGTCTTAATGCAAACGTACACCTACACTGGTACGGTTCAGATGCAGATGGATTCATCGACTATTTTAAGGTTAAGGTAAACGAAGGCGTTGAGCTGGAAACCACTTCAACAGACAGTGTGTTTACTTTTGTGATTGATGCCGGGTTAGATTCTTCTGACGTTCGAATTCAAGTCACAGCAGTGGACCATTTAGGGGCAGAAGACCCTACGCCGGCTTATTTGTGGGTCCCCCTCAAGAATGCGGCACCTACTTGTCAAATAGATGCTGATAATATTGCGCCAGACAGTGCGAAAATTGTACTCACTTTGCGTTGGGATGCTGATGATATAGATGGTGATGAGACTATTGTTGAAGCGGAGGTCCGCTTGAATAACGGTCCTTGGACAGGAATTGATTTAGGCCAAGGGCTTCTCAGTTTTTCACTTCAACCTAATGGTACAAATGCATCATTATTTCAAAATGGATTTTTGGTAGACTCCTCGATGATTGGTGCAGTTGCTAACGATGAAAATGTAGTTTACTTGCGCGTAAAAGACTGGGCAGGAGCTTATTCAGATGTGGATACAAGTTCTAGTTTTTATTGGAGTTCTAAATTGGCCCCAATGCTTGTTCTCAACAGCCAGCCTTCTTATATAGGAGCACAGTACAAGAGTTGGTTAGACACCATAGGTGATCCATATGATTTCGTTCAAATGGACGCAATTACGGGAGTAGGAATTCCTTCGTATTGGAATCCTACCATGCGTTTGTTATTGGAACAATATGATCGTGTTCTTCTCTTTACAGATGCTACCCAGTTCCCTAACAATGGTGGTTCGGATTATTTATTGAATATTCTGGCGCCATCTGTTCAGGCCTACGTTCAGTTTGGGGGAAAGATTTTTACAAGTGCCCAATTAACAGGCTCTATGGACATGACTGCAATTAATGATGTTTACCCTGTGAGCGGTTCAATTTCCTCTGTTGGTCAAGCACGTCTGACTAACGACAGCGCCATGGTTCCGCTAAACAGCTTAAGTATAGCTCCAATAATTAGTCCTAAAAACATAGTGCTTGGAGTTACACCAGTGGTACCAGCTGCAGATGCAAATGCATACTACAACGCACAACTAACAAAGATTGCTGGGTGGACCGGAGACAATACCGTTGGAACCATTCGTGAAAGAAACGGAGAGGTATATGAGGTGTTTTTCTCTATACCATTGCACCAGTTTTCCAGAACCAATTCCCTTAACGGAGGTGATCTCCTAGAACATATACTGCTCAATGAATTTTAGATCACTCTATATCGCATTCATGATCTGCTTTAGCATCACGACGGTAGCCCAAGACAAAGGGGTTCTCAAGGGAACGGTCGTAGACAAAGGAACTGGAGAGACGCTCCCAAACGCTTCCATCAGTATTGTTGGGAGCTATTATCAGGGAATGACCGATTTCTCAGGTGAATTCACCATCCTCGATATCAAGCCGGGAACTTACAGTGTCAAGGTTCAGTTTATAGGATACCAGCCGACTTTAGTTAATGGTGTTAAAATCAAGGGTGGACAGGCTAAGAAACTTAAAGTAGCCATGAACGAGCAAAATGAAATGCTCAATACGGTCACGGTAGTAGGTAGGAAAAACCAGGTAGATCTAGAACAAGCCTCATCAGCAATCTCCTTTTCATCAGACGAAATAAGTTCACTGGTAGCAAAAGGAGTTGAGGATATCATTGCCCAGCAAGCAGGTGTCCAGAAAACTACGGATGGTATTCAAATTCGTGGCGCACGGGTATATGAAACGGAATACCTCGTTGACGGTATCTCTGCTCAAGACCCCTTAGCAGGTACTGGAGGCGGTGTCTCTGTGAGCGCATCTTCATTGTCTTCTATTGATCTGATGACAGGTGGAGCTAGCGCTGAATATGGAGGCGGATCTTCAGGTGTTGTGAATACTACGATAAAAGAGGGTGGTAAAAAATTACAATGGAGTGCTCGGTACAGCTCAGATAATTACACCCCAGCAAGTTTCAATACTGACCGTGCTGAGGTGACCCTAAGTACACCTATTCCTGGTACAGGAAAAAAACTAACGTTGTTTACTAGTGCAAACGCAGATATTTCAGACCATTACTTCGGTGCAACTGCGAGCCAATTAAAAAGCAGCTTATTCCCTGAAAATTCAGCATTATGGGCGCCCAGACAAAGCAATGACTACACCCACACTACAAAACTCACCTTTAGAAGCCCTAAGGTGGGGAAGATCAGTCTGACGAACAGCCATAGTTTAAAGGTAAATCAGAATTCAAGGACTTTACAAATAGTTGGATTTGACGCGCTATTAGCCCCAGGTTTTCAATATAATCGTTCTAATAATCTAGACAACGCTACCACTTATACGCACCACAGTAATCTGACTGTATTGCAATGGCAGCAGAGACTTAGTCCTAAATCAGGTGTGAGTTTTTCCAGCGGCCGTTTATTCACCAATCTCCGGGCAGATGCGAATGGTCGCCCGTTTCGGTCTAACACGGTTGACCAGATATACGATGAGAATTATATCTACACTGGAGCAATGGATATTTTTAATCCAAACGACCAGTCTGGAACTTATTATCTTATACCTGGAGATGGGCTGGTCAATAATGGTGGCGTTACGCCAATCTGGCATGATCACTACGCTGAAGAATATACCTTAAAAGGTAAATACACCTACACCCCAAACAAAACGCATACAGCCTCTGGTGGTTGGGAGCATGCCTTTACAGAATACCAGTGGGTAGATGTATTCCGTCCCTGGGTGGGAGCGCCAATTGTGTTAAACGATTCTACCACGACTCCCTCCATTTCTATTGGAAGTAGCAACGATATTTGGAAAGTAGATCCACAAAAAGGTGGATTTTTCATACAAGATCGCATAGAGTATCAGGGAATTAAGGCAACTATTGGTATGCGACTTAATTACTGGGCTCCTGGAAGTTTTGCTGATAATGCAATCGAGGATGCTTCATCTCCAGTATTAGATCAAATTAGAGAAGATTACATGGCTAGCACAATTGGTGGTGCTGGTCTGCGCTGGAAATTAAGAATGTTACCACGTTTAAACGTAAGTTTTCCAGTAACAGAAAACAACGTGCTGTACTTCAACTATGGCCACAGCATGAGAACACCGCACCCACGATTTTTATACGCAGGCTTGGACCCAGAGTATCAAGATCGGTCATTTTTGTCCAATTTAGGAAACCCAAACTTAAACCCAGAGGTTAACATCTCCTACGAGATCGGGTACAAAACGTTACTAGGAACTCGACTGGGATGGACCTTGAACGCCTTTAACAACAACAGGTTTGACTATATCGTTGCGAGGCGTGTAATCACGACAGATGCAACGGGGCGTCCGGTAACTAAGACCATGTATATCAACCAAGATTATGCGAAAGTACTTGGAGTAGAAACGCAGTTCAATGCTAGAATAGGTGAAAGCTTCCAAACCTTTGTGAATGGCTCTTACCAACAAGCTCGAGGTAAGAGTAACTCCGCTCGTGAAAGTGCTTTGCAGATTGCACAGACAGGAGAGGTTCCTTTATCGCAGGAGCAATTCCTGGCTTGGGATCGCCCTTGGAAGTTCAATGCGGGTATTACCTATGCAAATGACAGTAGTAAGTGGCGTGGAACCTTAAGTGGTCGCTATACTTCAGGCTATCGTTACACGCCGCAGAATTTGGTTGGATATAATTTTTTAGGACGTCCTCAATATGAAGTAGATAATACACGCTACCTAGAAGGACGCGGCTTATACTGGTTTACCGTGGACGCTAAAGTGAGCTACCGCTTGTTGAGTTTGGCTGGTGGGCGAGGAATTTCATTGAGTGCTGAGGTCACGAACCTGACCAACCGTCGTAATTCCCAAATCATTAATCCAATCACAGGACGTGCTTATGCGTATGGTGATAATGTGCCCATTACTTGGCGCGATCCACGCCCTGAATTTAATGGTCCTCAAGAAAGTGGTGTAGATCCACAAAACCCAGCTAGATACAGTGCACCTATTCAATGTTTCATCGGAATGCAAATGTCATGGTAAAGCGTCTACTACTCATATTGGTATTAGGAAGCTGTTTTACAGCTCATGCCCAATTGCTCCCTAACTATGGTGAAGAGCGTGCAGGATTAAGTTCCTTTACCTTCCTAAAAAGTCCTATTGATCCATGGAGTGCAGGCCTCGGCGGCACCAGTTTATCTAATAAATCAGCCTACGCATTATCAACAAATCCTGCACTACTTACCGCAGGGAACCAGCAGGGATTGTTGTCTGGATCACGTTATTTAGGCGCATCTATAGGCCACGATTTTGTAAGCCTATCTAAGGCACGTAATGCAAATCAAACCATAGGTATTTCCGTTAATTCACTTTATTCAGGTGGTATTAGGGAACGTACAGTATGGCAGCCTGAAGGGACAGGAAGAATAGTAAACGGTGCATTAACCACTGTGGGCCTAGGTGTTGCCCAGCGTTTTTCAGATTATTTTAATGCTGGAATCCAGTTGAAATATGGTCAAGAGCAGCTTGGGGCATTTGTAGCTCACAGTGTAGCGGTTGATTTGGGATTCCACTATGAATTGGATTACCGCGAACTAACCTTCGCAGCAGCAATATTAAATTTTGGCCCTTCAACGCCAATTATTCAATCAGGTGTTTTACCCACTACGGTGAATACAGACACGACAGCATCCTCAGTTGCCGCTCCCCCTCAAGTGTTCTCTATGGGAATGCGATTTATTGCTTGGGAAGAAGGTAAACACAAGGTGTATTCTTCGTTCCAGTTGAATCACCCGTCCGACAACAATGAAAACTATAGCGTAGGAGCTGAATACTTATTTATGAATCTTTTTGAGGTCCAATTAGGGTACCGATTTGTTTCTAAATGGGGTGCGCCATCTTTTGGATTTTCAACGAAAACTAATTTAGGTGGTTGGCCCATGAAGATGGGTGTTTCAGCAATCCCATCTCCAGCAGGCGGATATCAAACCGTAATAGGATTAAGAATTACACCACTAACCTGGCTACAATGATGAAGTGGATAAACTGCATAGCCCTTTCTTTAACCGCCCTTTTTATAAGCGGCTGTGATAATTATTGGGGAGATAAAACAGATTTAGGGTTTATAGATATACCCAACTATGAGGTCCGCGAGGTCGCCTATGTTCCATTAGAGCCAAAGCTCTATGATGTAGCCGCACCTGTAGATATAGCTATTGGGTTTGACGAGTTTTTATATGTAGTCGACAGCGCTACTTCTGAGATTGCTCGCTTTGACCTGGCCTTTCAGCCTCAGGGACGAATTTTCATCCCTGGCGTCACAAAAGTTGTTCAAGATCGGAGGCTTCAGTTACTCGCGATTGGCACTTCGGATACAACGGTAAACGGTGTAGACTATGATTTGACGACGATCTACAGAATAAATTTTGAAGAGAACGGTGCCTTGGATTTTAATAATGTAACCATAGAAAAAGTAGCCGTACATCCTTTCTACTTCAAGAACAGTTTCTCTTCGTCTGATGCTAACGTGAAATTCACGGACATTGCTGTGCAAGGTGGAAACACAGCGGCATTGAATAACCGTTACTACATTTCAAGAACCGGAACGAACGCTAACAATGCCGGTTTTGGCCCGGATAATGCCGTAGTAGTGTTCTCAAATACTGATGAATTCGTATCAAGTGTTCCCGTTACTGCTGCCGGAGCTGTATATAACAACTACTTTAAGCGTCCATTAGCCATGGCGTCATTCACGCAAGCGCCACAAATTTCAGCGCAGCCATCTCAAGACTTTTGGGTGATTAATAATCATCCAGACCAGAGCATTCAGGTACAGCACGTGCAGTTTGAGGAAGGTCCATTTGGTGCCGTTTATCAACCCGTGTTTTACTCTACAACTGATCCTGTTGCAGATCGCTACTTACAAACGGCAAATAGGTTCATAAATCCGATTGATATTGTTTTTGCAGGTGATGCGAATGCCTTTGTGTTTATCGCAGATGGTGGAGTTGATTCCGTTTATCAATTCACATCCAACGGGCTAGAGGGTGTTCCACCACCACC
>CAJWFD010000036.1 GCA_913031435.1 uncultured Cryomorphaceae bacterium | reverse complement strand
TTAGCCCTAAGGCTCTTAGATCTGCTTGAACCCGCCTTCCTCTTGATTTTAGATCAGCATTACAATCTTCCATGATAAGGAGAATGCTTTGTTCCAACTCATGGGCCAATTCCGGATACCGCTTAACCATGCGATAGGCAATGCTCATTGAATAGACTCTAGGAGCTTGAATCTTAGATAGGGTTGTCATTTTTTCAAAACAATAATCCAACAAAAAATCTTCTATCTCCTCGTCTTCAGGCAGTTAGTATTTAGAAAAATAGCGCAATATAAAACGTTCTTCAGCATTCGTTTCTGCAATTTTTAATTACGCTATCATACGACGACTATGTATTTTGAATACATCAGGTACTGCATCACTCACATGATGTAGTATCCAGCATCCTCTCTTTATCATTGCCTGTAAAGGCCTTTTCTACCACGGCAGCTAATAGGTCTAAATCCTTGCCAGCTCTTGCTATCAAGTCTTTGTATACCCATTTTTTATCAATAGTATGCTGGTTTAGAACGTCTTCGAGATTCATTTAATAAAAAATAGTAGACTTAATGATGAAAATATTAGAAATCTAATTAAATTAGCATTGCGGAATAGAAGTACTTGTAGATAAACTAGAAGTGCTTTGTTAAAGATACACTGCTATGAACTATGTTAAGAACAACCTGAAGTTTCTCCGAAAAAAAGAAGCATTAACTCAGGAGCAACTCGCTACTAAAATAGCAGTGAAGAGAGCCATGATTGGAGCATATGAAGAAGGTAGAGCAGAGCCCCGACTACATACGCTTCAGCATTTAGCAGCCTACTTTCAGGTTCGTTTAGATGATTTCGTTAATAGAGATCTTTCCGGATCAAGCTCTATACCTAAGGCAGATGTTAGCGGTGCACAACTTCGTATTCTCCCCGTCATCGTAGATGGTACTGATGAAAAAGAGTTAGGAACCTTAGTTCCGGTAAAGGCCTCAGCAGGATATCTCAGTGGATATGGTGATGCAGATTACATAGGAGCCTTGCCTAGATTCTCTATGCCTTTTCCTGAGCTCCCACAAGACCGTACATACCGTGTATTTCAGATAAGAGGAGAGAGCATGCTTCCCATTAAACCAGGTGCTTACGTTATTACAGAGTACTTACAAGATTGGAAGTCTATTCGTAATGATGAATGTTATGTATTGATCACAAAAGATGAAGGTGTCGTTTATAAACGGGTGATAAACAATCTTCATATAGGTGAGCTCCTTTTGAAATCTGATAACTCACAGTTCGCCTCCTACACCGTACCGGTAGATCGTTTAGTAGAGGTTTGGAGGGCTGTGGGCTACACAAGTTTTGAACTTCCTGCTGCAGGAAATAATCAAGATATATCGCAGCTTATGCATATGATGTCAGATCTAAAGAATGACATGAGTAAGCTGAAAGACAACTAACAACAAAGAAAAATTATTGTATTACGAGGTGTTTGAGCGGCTTTTTAGCCGCTCAAATGGTCTATGTCTTGCCTATTTTCAACGAATAAACATTAGAATCAAAGCCTTTTGGACCGTTCAATATTACATATGGATCTAGATACGTTTTTTGTATCAGTAGAGCGCTTGATGGATTCTAGGCTTCATAACAAACCTATTATTGTAGGGGGTACAGGGGACAGGGGAGTTGTTGCTGCATGTAGTTATGAAACCAGAAAGTTCGGCGTTCATTCTGCCATGCCCATGCGTATGGCCAGAGACTTGTGTCCTGAAGCTATTGTCATACGCGGTAACTCAGCTAATTATTCTAAATATTCTAACCTGGTCACAGATGTTATTAAGGAGCAAGTACCGGTATATGAAAAAACCTCGGTAGACGAGTTTTATGCCGACCTCACTGGTATGGACCGCTTTTTCGGTACGTTCAAGTTTTCTAGTGAATTGCGTGAACGCGTGATTAGAGAAACTGGATTACCAATCAGTTTTGGACTATCTGGTAATAAAACAGTGAGTAAAGTGGCTACTGGTGAAGCAAAACCTAACAACAAAATTTATATTGAAAAAGGACTAGAGTGTTCCTTTTTAGCTCCCTTATCCGTTAGAAAAATTCCAATGGTAGGAGAGAAGACCTACCAAACATTGCGAAACCTAGGTGTGCGACGTATTCAAACGTTACAAGAGATGCCACTTGAGATGATGGAAAGTGTAATGGGGAAACAAGGTTCTACTATTTGGCATAAGGCAAATGGCATAGACCAAAGCCCTGTAATTCCTTACCTAGAGCGTAAAAGTATTTCTACAGAACGCACTTTTGCAAAAGACACTATCGATGTATTAAAGCTAGAAGGCATCATTTCAGCAATGACCGAAAATCTTGCTTACCAACTTCGTCGTGGTGATAAACTTACCTCATGCATCACAGTTAAAATCAGATACTCAGACTTTAATACTCATACACTTCAGGCCCGTATTCCTTATACAGCAGCAGATCACATACTTATGCCTAGGGTAAAGGAGCTCTTTAAAAGACTATTTGAAAGACGCTTACTGGTACGTTTGGTTGGTGTGCGTTTCTCTCATTTGGTAGGAGGTGGTTATCAGATGAACATGTTTGAAGAGAGTCAAGAGCTGAGTAATCTGTATATCGCCATGGATCATATTCGACAGCGTTTTGGTGACCGTTCAGTGTTACGTGCAGTATCCTTGGGTGCGAAAACCATAGGAAGAACGAACCCGTTTAATGGCGATTCACCACCACTATTAGCAAACAGGCACCAATAGAGAAAGTCATTAAGATCTCCCTAGAAATTTGCAGATACGTAAGTACACAGAACGCAGTTGAACAGAAGTTAAGTATATGGAATGCTATTAAATACCCATAGTTATTACAGTCTACGCTATGGAGCACTGTCGCCTAAGGAATGGCTAGCGTTTTTTAAACAACAGTCCTGGGAAAACATGGCACTGACAGATATCAATACGACATCAGCTTGTATGACAGCTTTGTATTTATTGAAAGACGAGCCCAAAAAGCATGTAGCAATAGGAGTGGACTTTAGAAATGGCATAGAGCAGAACTATGTTGTGTTGGCAAAAAATTGGGAAGGCTTTCGTCAGATTAACGACCATCTGTCTTGGCATATTTCAAATAAGGTGCGTTTTCCTGTTCGACCGTCGACTTTGGAATTAAGCCATACATGGATTATTTATCCTGCGTGTAACATTATTGATCCAGAAGACCTTGCTAATAACGAGATGATTGGGGTATCTCCAGCTCTTGTTCATTCATTACACGTATCTAAGTGGAAGAATACAGAGCATAAGCTTGTAGCGATGCCTACAGCAACATTTAGAGGTAAGAGAGATTTTAATGCACATCGTCTTCTAAGAGCAATCGATAAAAACATCTTACTGAGTAAGCTCTCAAAGGAAGATCAGGCACCAGAAAATGATTTGTTTCATGACGAAGAAACCCTTCCTCAATTGTATTCACGCTATCCTGGGTTACTGAGAAACGCACAGCAGATACTTAACTCCTGTCATATTGAATTACCGGATCAAGCATCATTGAATTTACAAACCTACACGGGTTCATCTAGCAAAGATCTAGACTTACTAAGAAAGCTTTGCTCAGATGGCTTGTCTTATAGATATCCGAAGGTTCACTTTAAGATTAAAGAGCGTATTGAGAAAGAGTTATACTTGATTGAAAAGAAGAACTTCGTTTCGTATTTCTTAATCAATTGGGATATTGTTAACTACGCTCAAAAAAGAGGCTATTTCTACGTGGGGCGTGGGAGTGGAGCAAATAGTATAGTTGCTTACCTGTTGAGGATAACAGATGTAGATCCCATAGAATTGGATCTGTATTTTGAACGTTTCATTAACCTTTACAGGAGTTCCCCGCCAGATTTTGATTTAGATTTCTCCTGGCGTAATCGCGATGATATTACACAGTATATTTTTAAGCGATTTCCGCATACTGCATTGCTGGCAACGTACAATACTTTCCAGTATAAGGCCGTAGTTCGTGAGCTAGGAAAAGTATTTGGTTTGCCCAAGCATGAGATAGATCTGTTAAGTAAGGGCAAGGTCAATAGTAGAGAATTGGACACGTTAGCACACCTGGTGCTTAAGTACAGTACCTACATACAAGGATTCCCCAGTCACTTAAGTATCCATGCAGGTGGTATTCTCATTGCTGATCAAAGTATACATTACCGCACCGCAACATTTATACCTCCAAAGGGATTTCCAACCACACAGTTTGACATGGTTGTAGCAGAGGATATAGGTCTGCATAAATTTGATATACTCAGTCAGCGAGGTCTGAGTAAAATTCAAGATACCCTTGCCATAGTTCGGGAAAATCATCCCGGAAAAGAGTTCATAGATATACGTGACCTTCAAAGGTTTAAGGAAGACGAAAAGGTAAAGCATCTGTTGAGAAATGGATTAGCAATAGGCTGCTTTTATGTGGAATCTCCTGCAATGCGTATGTTACTCACAAAGCTTCGGGTAGATACTTACTTAGGGTTAGTCGCAGCGAGTTCTATTATTCGTCCTGGTGTAAGTAATAGCGGGATGATGCGTGAATATATTTTGCGTTTTACAGATTCATCTAAAAGAAAAGAGGCCCACCCAGTGATGTTAGAGATTATGCCTGAAACATTTGGAGTAATGGTCTATCAAGAAGATGTTATTAAGGTGGCTCACTATTTTGCCGGATTGACCCTAGGAGAGGCGGATGTATTGCGCAGAGGTATGTCCGGTAAGTTCAGGTCTAGAGAAGAGTTTAAGCGAGTTCAAGAGCAATATTTCGAGAATTGTAAGACAAAAGGATATTCGATAGAATTGGCACAAGAAATATGGAGACAAATAGAAAGTTTTGCAGGTTATGCTTTTGCAAAAGGTCACAGTGCTTCCTACGCGGTTGAAAGTTACCAGAGTCTGTACCTAAAAGCCCATTATCCATTAGAATACATGGTAGCGGTCATTAATAATTTTGGAGGGTTCTATAGAACGGAGTTCTATGTACATGAAGCTAGGAAAAACAAAGGCTACATTGAGCCTCCATGCGTTCAGAATGGAGATTATCCTACCGTTATTGATGGTACTCATATTTACTTAGGCTTTATTCTTCTTCACGGTTTCGATCAGAAAATAGGGATCGAAATAGCTCGCATACGCAAGGAGGGAGGACTATTTGAAAACTTAATAGACTTTGTAGACCGTGTTCCCATAGGCATTGAACAAATCACCTTACTTATACGAATAGGAGCTTTTAGATTTACAAGTACCTCTAAACAAACATTGTTATGGGAAGCGCATCACATACTAAAAGGCAGGAATAACAAAGACGTTGTGGCAGCAATGCCTAGCTTATTTAAAGGTGTCACACAAATACATGATCATAAGGTGCCACTGTTGAATCAAACGTTTTTAGAATCTGCTTTTGATGAAATAGAGCTTCTAGGATTCCCATTATGTAATCCATTTGAATTGGCAGATGAGCCCATGGAAATGGGGACCATGGCATCAGAATTATCTCAGAAGCTTGGACACTTCGTTGTTGTTTATGGTTACTTAGTCACCGTAAAAGACACGAAGACTGCTAAAGGTGATCGAATGAATTTCGCAACATTTACTGATTACAATGGTGATTTTTTAGACAGTGTACATTTTCCAAACATCGCTAGTCAATTTCCTTTTCGCGGAAAAGGTTTATATAAGATTCAAGGACGTGTTTCTGAAGAGTTTGGTTTCTACACCGTAGAAGCTTCTGCATTGTATAAGGTAGCTATGGTTCCTGATCCTAGGTATACTGATACGATATCACGTTCAAGCGACAACTATAGTAAATCATCACAGAGTATGAAGGGAGGTATAAATCAAACGAATACCGCTGTCTAGGGTGTAGACAATTGTGTATTCAAAATAATAATTTAACATAATGTATATTATGATTTAAAAATAACCTGTTAAAAAAAAGAGCCCCAGTACGTATACTGAGGCTCCTCGCGGTTATAAAAGATTTTAGTTATTCTCCTGCATCTTCTAAAATGGTTTTCATATCAAGCGACTTTTGATAATCACCTGTCTTACGATAAACTTCCATTAGAGCACGTACAATATCCATATCGTCAGCTTTGAGTTCCAGGGCTTTTTCGAAGTACCCGAGACTCGTTACAAAAATTTCTTTTTGCTTCTTTTTTAGAGCATCGTACTTGCGAGTTTCACTTAAACCTAAGCCATTCATTTGTTCTGAAACCTTATTGGCACGATCAATAAATACTAATCCACACATGTAGGTTGCATCACTCAATGTTGAATCAATTTCAATAGCAGCTTGATATTCGGTTAAAGCAGCATCAAGATCCTTGACTTCCGTTTGCAGAATATTACCTTTTACAAAACGATAAATCGCTTTCTCTGGGCTTTTAGCAATGGCCTCATCAAGATTTGCTAAGGCACCGTCATAATCCTTTTTATCTAAAAAAGCTTGTAGTTGAATATCTAGTAAATCTTTGTTTTCAGGATACATAACTCGTGCCTCAGACAATGCTGCGTCATAATTCTCGGTGTCTTCTAGTTTCTTGTACGCATTAATTAAGCTTATAAATACACTAGAACGAACATCCTCTCCAACAATGGGGTCAGAAGCTAAGCCGAGCTCAACATCTTTAGTCATCAGGACCTTATTCGCATATTGCTTTGGTTGATCAGTCGCTACATAGGTAGCGGTGTACGTGATTCCCTTGTAACCTAGGTCCAGACAGGCACGGAATGCATCCACACTCGCCTCTGTGTTACCTGCCATACCTGCAATGATACCAGCATTGAAAAGAAGACCAGTGTCTAGTTGTGCGAAATCGCCCAAGAGCTCATTTTTCTTGAGTTCATAAGCGCTTATGTATCCGTTATACGAGCCTTCATAATCCTCCGACTCATACGCAATACCTGCAGCAACCAGATAGTTATAAGCAATATTTGGTACTTCATTCTTAGCGTCTTGAGTATAACGAGGCTTACTAGAAGTACTTTCAAATTTAATAAGATCAAGAATACTTCCAGCGGCAATATCGTTTGCATCAGTTGCCAATGCTTGAATTTCAGCGTCTGGTGAAGCAGCAATTTTCAAATAAATTAGTGCTTTGTTGTAGTAGAATTTAGAGAGTATTTTCTCTTTAATCTCGCTCTGATTCTTACCCTCAATAATAGTTGACGCTTCGTCAATAAAACCTTTAGCCTCAACAAACTCACTTCCTCTAAGTGCAATTATTGCACTTGTCACCTTTGGAGCCTCTTGCGCTTGAACAGACATTGCTGATAAAGCGATCACTGCTACAATAAACTTCTTCATTGTTTCTATTTTTCTTTTCATGGTTCATGTGTTGTGCCTTACAGAACAAACACTGCGCCAAAATTAAATGTTTCTTATTCCTCTACTCCTTGTTCTTCTTCAGACGAAGTTTGATTTTCATTGTTTTCAGTGCCTTCTAGATCTTCCGAAGAGCCATCTAAGACTGCTGCTTCCAAACCTTCAATCTCGTCTTCTTCTTCCGAGGCAGGCACTTTAGCAATAGAGGCTATTTCATCGCCGCTGCGTAAGTTAATCAAACGAACACCTTGAGTAGCACGACCCATAACTCTTAAGGTATCTACGCCCATGCGAATCATAGTTCCCTTTTTAGTAATGATCATTAAATCATCATCATCATTAACCACTTTTAGAGAGACCAATTCACCGGTTTTCTCACTTACGGTAATGGTTTTAACACCTTTTCCACCACGGTTAGTAATTCTATAATCATCCAATGAAGAACGCTTACCGTACCCTTTTTCACTCACGACCATGACATCAAATCCATCACCTTCTTGAACGACAATCATGCCAATTACTTGATCCGTTTCTGAATCAACGGTTATAGCACGAACACCCGATGCATTACGTCCCATGGAACGAACTTTATCCTCAGGGAAACGAATCGCTTTACCACTACGTAGGGCCAGCATAATATCTTGCTCTCCGTTGGTTAGTCTAGCTTCTAAAAGAGTGTCACCTTCACGAATAGTAATAGCATTGATACCATTTATACGTGGCCTGCTATATGCTTCAAGTGGCGTTTTCTTAATAATACCTTGCTTGGTACACATGATGATGTGGTGGTTATTAATGTACTCTTCATCTTTCAAGTTGAGTACATTGATAAAGGCCAATACCTTGTCATCCTGAGGTATGTTGATGAGGTTCTGAATGGCCCGTCCTTTACTTTGTCTAGAACCTTCAGGGATTTCGTATACACGCATCCAGAAACACCTTCCTTGTTCCGTGAAAAACAGCATATATTGATGGTTAGTGGCCACAAAGACATATTCTATAAAATCTTTGTCTCGTGTGCTTGCACCCTTACTACCGACTCCTCCTCTATTTTGCTTACGATATTCGCTTAATGGTGTACGCTTGATGTAACCTGCATGAGATATAGTCACTACAACTTCCGTGTCAGGAATCATATCTTCTATACTTACGTCGCCACCAGCATACTCTATATCTGTACGACGCTCATCACCATATTTCTCTTTGATTTCAAACAGTTCATCCTTAATGATCTTCATTCTTAGAGGCTTGTCGCCAAGAATGCTTTTCAAATAATTAATCGTTTTCATCAACTCTTCGTACTCCGCCTTAATCTTACCTCTTTCAAGGCCCGTAAGCTTCTGAAGACGCATTTCTAAGATTGCCTTAGCTTGAATTTCACTGAGTTTAAACTCAGCCATCAATCCACTCCTGGCTTCATCTGGTGTTGCTGAAGCACGAATTAACTTAATCACTGCGTCTAGATGGTCAATAGCTATAAGAAGACCTTCTAATACGTGTGCCCTTTTCTCTGCCTGACGTAGTTCAAACTCCGTACGTCGTACAACGACTACATGTCTGTGTTCAACAAAATGATGAATCATATCCTTGAGATTCAACATCTCTGGACGCCCTTTAACAAGAGCAATGTTATTCACTGAAAATGAACTCTGTAGCTGAGTGTATTTATATAGTTTGTTTAAGACTACATTAGGAACAGCATCTCGTTTTAGAACATAAACGATACGCATACCATTTCTGTCACTTTCGTCACGAATATCTGCTATTCCCTCTAATTTTTTATCATTAACCAGATCAGCGGTTTTCTTAATCATGTCCGCCTTATTGACCTGGTAAGGAATCTCAGTAACCACGATGCATTCGCGACCACGAACTTCCTCAATATTTGCCTTCGCTCTAAGTACGATACGACCTCTCCCCGTATGGAAAGCGTCTCTAACACCCTCGTACCCGTAGATGGTTCCACCTGTAGGAAAGTCTGGTGCGCTTATATATTGCATCAGACCATCGATGTCAATCTCCGAGTCTTCAATGTATGCATTAATAGCGTCTACCGTTTCAGTAAGGTTGTGTGGAGGCATATTCGTCGCCATCCCCACGGCAATACCTGATGCTCCATTTACTAAGAGTGCAGGAATTCGAGTTGGAAGTACCGTTGGCTCCTTTAATGAATCATCAAAGTTCAATTGCCATTCTACCGTATCCTTATCGATATCTGCCAGCATGTCCTCAGCGATTTTCCGCATGCGAACTTCTGTATAACGCATCGCAGCTGGGCTATCCCCATCCACTGAGCCAAAGTTACCTTGGCCATCAACGAGCATGTATCGTAAGGACCATTCTTGGGCCATACGAACCATAGTATCATATACTGAGCTGTCTCCGTGTGGATGGTACTTACCAAGTACGTCTCCTACGATTCTAGCCGACTTTTTGTATGATTTAGTGCTGGACACACCCATGTCATGCATACCATAGAGTACACGTCGGTGAACCGGCTTGAGACCATCGCGCACGTCAGGTAGTGCACGTGATACAATGACCGACATCGAATAATCGATGTAAGAGCTTTTCATTTGCTCCTCAATATTTACGGGAATAATTCTTTCTCCCTGCGCCATATTGTCAGTGTTTAGGTGGGCTAACGCCCTGTTTTTAGGTAATCTTCAAATATAGCCTATCAGTGGGCTTGTAGGGGAAATTAGGTCCGATTAGTTCACTATTTTATCCACATGTGGATGTTAACAAAACCTTAGAGAGGTTACTCATGTTGTCAGTTTAGTAACATCTAAATTTATATAATTGAGTATGGCATATATTATGCTGTACTCAAGACCATTCAATACCCTAGAAACATGGAAGAAAACTTTAGCCCAAGAGTAAGGGATGTGATTACCTACAGCAAAGAAGAAGCGATGCGTCTGGGTCACGATTATATAGGAACAGAACATTTGCTTTTAGGAATTTTACGAGAAGGTGAAGGCACTGCTATCGAAATTATCAAGGACTTAGGTCTTGATTTGAAAAATGTTCGTCACAAAATTGAAGGACTTTCGGCACCGTTTGCAACAAACGCCCCAGGTACAGGTAAGAACTTGCCACTAACTCGTCAAGCAGAAAAGGCGCTAAAAACCACTTTTTTAGAAGCTAAGTTGTTTCAGAGCCCTGTTATCAGAACACCGCACCTGTTACTTTGCATTTTGCGTAATGACAACGACCCTATTAGCACTATTATGGCGCAACTAGGTGCATCTTATGACGCTGTTAAAAGTGAATACCAGAATAATCATATCGAGTCAGATGCCCCGTTAAATCCAGAGAAGGACGATACGGCGATGAGCTACGAAGATGGCGACCTTGATAACCCAGGCGACGCGTCCGCACGTAAGTCTAGTACTTCTGCTACAAGTAAAAAGGAAAAATCGAAGACACCTGTTCTGGATAATTTCGGTAAAGACTTAACAAAAGAAGCGGAACAAAACAAACTCGACCCAGTTGTAGGGCGAACTAAGGAAATTGAGCGTGTAAGCCAGATATTAAGTAGAAGGAAAAAGAATAATCCACTCCTAATAGGAGAACCTGGAGTAGGTAAAAGTGCCATTGCAGAAGGGCTTGCATTGCGTATTTACAACAAAGAAGTAAGTAGAGTTCTTTTTGATAAGCGTGTTGTTAGCTTAGACTTAGCATCACTAGTAGCAGGTACTAAATATAGAGGGCAGTTCGAAGAGCGTATGAAAGCTCTTATGAATGAACTTGAAAAAAATGATGATATTATATTATTCATCGACGAACTTCATACCATCGTTGGTGCTGGTGGAGCCACTGGAAGCCTTGATGCATCGAACATGTTCAAGCCTGCACTAGCGAGAGGTGAAATTCAATGTATTGGAGCGACTACCCTCGACGAATACCGCCAATTTATAGAGAAAGACGGTGCCCTAGAACGTAGATTTCAAAAGGTAATAGTGGATCCTACTACGCCTGACGAGACCATTCAGATTCTGAATAACATTAAGGATAAATATGAGGATCACCATAACGTACAGTATACGCCAGAGGCTATAGAAGCTTGTGTGAAACTTACACAACGGTATATATCAGATCGTCACTTACCAGACAAGGCCATAGATGCATTAGATGAAGCTGGATCTCGCGTGCACATCACAAACATTGAAGTCCCTGAAACGATCACACAATTGGAACTCCAACTGACCAATATCAACAGTGAAAAAGTCCGAGAGGTAAAATCCCAACGCTACGAGGAAGCCGCTAAACTTCGTGATGATGAAAAGAAGATTGAGGCTGAGCTAGAAAATGCTCGCGTTTCTTGGGAAGACAGCATAAAGCTGAACAAGAAGATTGTGGATGAAAGTGATGTTGCAGAGGTTGTTGCTATGATGACAGGTGTTCCTGTGCAGCGCATTGCTCAACAGGAAATGGACAAGCTTTCGAAGATGGATGAGTCGCTCAACGCCGCAGTTGTAGGGCAAAAGGAGGCAGTTAAAAAAATTGTCCGTGCTATTCAGCGCAATAGAGCTGGTTTAAAGGATCCAAAAAAGCCAATTGGTTCCTTTATATTCCTTGGACCTACGGGGGTCGGAAAGACACAGCTGGCAAAGGAATTGACCAAATTACTTTTCGACAACGAAGACAATATGATTCGTATTGACATGAGCGAATACATGGAGAAATTCGCTATTTCACGATTAGTTGGAGCGCCTCCAGGATATGTAGGTTATGAAGAAGGTGGTCAGCTTACAGAGCGTGTGCGTAGAAAACCTTATTCAGTGATTCTTTTAGATGAAATTGAAAAGGCTCATCCGGATGTTTTCAACTTACTACTACAGGCCTTAGATGACGGTCAAATCACGGATAGTATGGGTCGTAAAGTTGATTTCAAAAATACGATCATTATCATGACCTCTAATCTAGGCTCTCGTCAATTGAAGGACTTCGGTACTGGTGTAGGTTTTGGAACGGCAGCAAAGGATCAGAAAAAACAGGATCTAGAGAACAGTGTCATTCAAGGGGCGCTGAAAAAAGCGTTCGCACCCGAATTTCTAAATAGAATAGATGATGTTGTTCTATTTAATTCGTTGTCTAAAGAGGATATACATGAGATTATTGATATCGAATTAAAGAGTTTGTTTCTCAGAATTGAAGATTTAGGTTACTGCGTCACGTTAAGCGATAAAGCAAAGAGCTTTGTGGCTGATGAGGGTTTTGACGAGGCTTTTGGAGCTCGACCTTTAGCTCGTGCATTACAAAAACTAATTGAAGATCCACTCGCTGAGAAAATCATAGGCAAGGAACTCGCAGAAGGTGATACAGTCGCCATTGGCCTAAAGGAAAAGGAATTAACGTTTACCATCGAAAAGGGACTCGTTATTCCTGAAGCATCAGAAAAAAATGAGATCGAGGTCAGCGCATCCCCTGAAAAGGAGTTAAAGGATCCCGAAGATAACGCAGGTTAGATTGATATAATTTGGTCCGGAGCTTCCTCAGCGAGCTTAATGCCAATAGCATTAATAGTGGGTGATGGACTAACTGTAATAAAGTGGTCTCTCACCCACTCTTCGTTATGGCGATAGTCATTGCTTAAGTAAATGCCAGTTATGGTTCCTTTTTCCATAAATATGGCACCAAGAGCTGGTTCAAGTGGGATAATGAGTTTTTTTAAATTTGAAGATGTAATTCTATCCAAGGCATCTGAATCACTGAGATCCTCACGTCTCATAAGATCTAGAAAACCGGAAAGCCATTGCTGGCCAGTAAGGTAAGAGCCAAACTTTCTCAGAGCACCAGATCCTATTACTTTTTGAATAACCCATTTCACTTCCCCCCTACCATTCTCAAAGGCGTACAGGCCAAATTTCAAAGATTGCCCCTTTTGTGCTTTGTTTAATTGTGGCCAGTATTGACGTATCAAATGGTCCTCATAAATAAGACTTAAGGTATCGTTAGGGAACTCAGTATACTTTAAGCTATAACACTCTTTCATCAACCTCTGGTATTTTGTACTGCCCTGATCTGTAGAGAAATGTTGTGTTATGCGCTGTTTAATATTATTTGCTTTACCAATGTACAGCGGCATCCCAAAAGCATTATTTAGCTCATAAACTCCATGGGTCTTAGGTAAATTATCAAATTGTATCGCGGGAAGATGATCCGGCATTTGAATACGTTTGAGCAGACCTAATTTTGGATCATTAAGTAGTTTGTCATCATAATCAGAATGAAAGCAATGAATCAATACCTCTGCAGCGCAAAGCGCATCGCTGAGCGCTCTATGTGGATTGTCATTTTCCACAGTGAGCACTCGACTTAGATTAGCTAAAGAGTAACGACCAAACTCTGGAAATGCAGCACGTGCATACTTTACAGTGCATAGCTTTGGCATGCGCCAGGTATGACCTAATGATTTAAAGGCACTCTCTATGAAACTGTAGTCAAAATTTACGCTATGCGCTACAAACACATCCCCAGACAGCTCAATGAGTAACTGTGGCACTAGGTCAGCAAACGTAGGCGCATTTGCGACCATATCATCTGAAATTCCAGTAAGCATTTGAATATTATAGGGAATTGACCTTGCTGGTTTTACCAGGCTGCACCATTGGTGGGTAATCCTATTGTGCTCAACATGTACTACGCCAATTTCCGTAATGCTATTTCCATCCGGCTTTCCCCCTGTTGTTTCTATGTCTACGACTACGTATTTCACGTTGGGGAAATTAGGTAAAACATCGCGTTGTAGTAGCTATAGGATTGTATATTTATACCCTTATGACTATTCAAATAGGTAACCATAGCATTGCATACCCTAATTTATCTTGGTGCCCCGGGGTTACCGTAGTAACGGGTCCCTCTGGTGTAGGTAAAACCACGTTACTTAGAGCGGTGCATGGGCTTATAGAATCAAAGGAAGTACAACATGTTGTAGGTGATAGAACCACGGCACTAATGCCTCAACAAAACACCTGGGTGCCTTACTTGAGAATGTCAGATCATTTTAAATTGGTCCCGGCTAAAGCAACGTTAGATCCTTTAGATACTTTGGGACTATCTGCTATTAAGTATAAATTTCCTTTTGAACTCAGCGTAGGCCAGCTGCAGCGTTTGTCTTTGATGCTCACACTTAGTGCGGGAGCAGAAGTAGTCTTGTTAGACGAGCCTACAAGCGCCTTAGATGATGACTTAGCGTTAGCCTCTATCAACCTGATCAAATCATACATAGCCTCTTATCCTCTAGCGCTAGTTATTGTTGTTAGTCACGATGAACGATTAAAACAAGCCTTTAGACAAGAAAACTTTTGGAGTCTATGAGACAAATTTTAGTTTTTTGGTCGGCGCAACTAAAAAGACGTAGTGTGCAATTCATTCTCACCGCACTGCTCTCTTTTTTGGTAACAACTGGAATTCAAGGTCCACATGTTTTAGAACATTACCTCTATTCGAAATGGCAGCAAAGTGCGCAGTATGCTGATGTAATTATTGGGCATAAGGGATCACCTCTACAAATAGTGGCAAGCACCTTATATCGTTTGGAGAATCCTACGGGAAACATAGATTCAAATACAGTAAAATTTTGGAGTAAACACCCGTTAGTACAGGAAAGTTGTGCTATTTCCTTAGGTGATAATATAAAAGGAT
>CAJWFD010000035.1 GCA_913031435.1 uncultured Cryomorphaceae bacterium | reverse complement strand
CCATAGTTAGCTATCTCAACGGATACCATAAGACTATCGCCACCACATGTTCCGTTTGATGGACTAACGATGGCAGTTATCCCAACATCATCAGCAATGACATCAAATTCATCCGCTCCAATATCTACAGTTGTAGAACCTGACATCGGACGTACATCACCATCGATATCCACTGTGATACCTGTTGAGTCTCCGACATCATTCGCTAATGGACCATATACATGAAGGTCAGTTGCAGATGCAAATACTGGATTTCCCACTATTGAATTCGCGTCGTTTGCCGTATCCGCTGCAATAAGTGTAGATAGATCCGTTGGGTTAGTATTTCCAGAGACGTATGCTAAACTAGTACCTGTACTGTAGTACAAGTTATAGTCTCGAACAGCAGATGAGTTGTAGTCGTACAAGGCATACGTTCCACCTTGGAAGATGTTGTTACGAATATCTACTGTTGCACCGTTAAAGTAGTCATAGAAACCAGTGTTGTTTCCTACTGCCGTGTTGTGGTGTACATCAAGGTTATTACAAAAGTATACTCTCAATCCGTATAAACCACCTAACATCATATTATTAGATATCTCACTATCAAACGCTGCTGCGGATGTCGTGTTTACGTTGTTCGCATAGATGGAGTAATAACTCTCTATGTGGTTTCCTGTAATCTTACAACCATCTACTAGATAAGTATATGCTGCATAGTTAAAGGTATTAGTGAACCCACCGATCGTATTATCAGTAATCTCAATATTTAAACCGTAGTAGAAGTACAATCCATAGTAGTATGATCCTGAGATGTCATTATTTGAAACCTCAATATCATGATGAGCTCCAGGTTGACCTGAGTTACCGTAGAAAGTCATCGAGAAGTAACCACCAGTGATCGTGTTATTACTGATCGTAATAAACTCCTCCCCTCCAGTGAATTGCGAGTATGAAGTAGATGACGCTGAAGCTCCAATCGGAACGTTTGCTGTTGCTACCGCAGAAGAAGCTTCAATAACATTACCAGTAATATTGATATGGTCTGTTCCATTCAAACGAACTGCAAAACCAGCTGTAGATCTGATATATAGATCTTCTAAGTTCACATAAGATGCGCCCTCTAGAACTAAACCTCCGTTGATCGTGTCATTCGTCGTTGCACTACCCTTGAAGGTAACCGTACTCGTTGCAGAGCTACCGTTAACCGCTCCTATAGGAGAAGATGCAGAGAAAGATCCTGATTGTAACTCAAAGGTCACAGCACCAGAAATACCACAAACATTCAATGTGCTTAACACACTATCTAATGTTGCGAAGTCACCCGTTGCTCCAACAGAGTAAGTACCTGCCGCTAATGGACCCGTACATTCTGTATTGAAGGTAAATGGACCTTCCCATGTACCTGGATTACAACAGTTCTCTACGTAGTAGTCATAAGAAGTATTTGGATTCATACCAGACAAGCTGTAAGGAGCTGTAACGTTTGTATCCAATGTACCTGCCTGAGCACCTACACCTGTTCCTTGAATAAAGCCTACTGAACCGTACTCAATGTTGAAACAGTTGGCACCTGTATAACTCCAAGACATGTCAGCCGATGATGACGTAATATTTGAAGTGACATGGTCGTAAGAAATACACGATGGCATAACATCCACCGTGACGCTGTCTATCATGGCATAATCATAAGTCGACGCTTTAGAGTACATCATGAAACCTACACGCTTATCTCCTGCCTGAACAGTATTTGAATCCAAGTATACCTGGAATTCCTGGTACGTAGTGCTTCCCATACAGTCAATTGACTTAATGATACGGGCAGTTTCATAGTTACCAGTGGCATCTGTCATTACAACATTAAACTTACCTGGGTAAGCCGCATTCAACGATTTAGCATAGAACGTCAACACATGACCACCTTGGTTAATATCTTCTAGCATCGGAGTTGAAATAACGTTCGTGTCATTTCCACCCAAGTACATGTAGTTGCGCAATGAGTAGCTACCTGCATACGCATAGAATGCATAACCGTAACCCATCGAATATGAAAGTCCTCCTGTTCCATCATACGCCCAACATGAAGGTAAGTTTGGATCAGAATTGTTTCCTGAATAGGCTGGAGAAGTTTCAAAACCGTCAACGAAAGGAATAGAAGTTGGCGAACATGGTACAGCCACGCTGAAAGGTCCTGCCCATGGTGACATAGCACCATTTGTAGACATACAATCTGACATAACGTAGAAATCGTATGTCGTAGCATCATCTAATGTACTGATACTCCATGTTGTTCCTGATACAGTGTCCATTGGAGCTCCTGTTGCTTGCGTAAAGCCAGTAGGACCCCACTCTATAATGTAATCTGTAACTACTGAAGTATCCGTCCACGACAAGGTCGCTGAGGAATCAGAGGTAGCATACGCCATTAGATCAATAGGCTCAGGACAGTTAGGGATATCACGGATCTCTATATCATCTATGTACGCATAACCGTAACTAAAAGTATAACCCGGCATAGCATAAGGTATCATCATAAAGACCACACGTTGAGCGTCTGCTGAAACGTTATCCATATCAACAGTGTACTCCACATAGCTATTCGTATAGTTAACAGTATCTATGATGTTGATTGAACCCAAAGATCCATTTGAATCTGCAGTTGCAACAATCAATTGCGTTGTGTAGTAAGCACCAGCAGAAGACGTTCTCAAATTGAATATAACCTGCTTGTCACTACCACTAAGTCCTGCAATACGCGGAGACATTACAGCTAACGTATCTCCTAGCGCACTATTCGTACTCGTAGCGGAATAATAACCGTACATACGAAGTGAATTATCTCCTGTGTTAGAGTAGAAACTATAGTTGTAGTTATAAGCATACAATGACGTAGAAGTTCCTGTCTTAGCATACCCCCAACAATCAGGAAGGTTTTGAGTACCAGAGTTTCCACTAGCATAACCTTCAAAACCTGTACTATAAGGAGCCAACTGTTCTCCACACTCTGTAGTGAAGGTGAATGGACCTTCCCAAGTAGAATATCCATCACCAGCTGCTGAACAGTTCGAACGAACGTAAGCATCATAATAAGTATTCTGAGTTAATCCAGTGGCTGTAACACTATTCGTTGAAGACGTGAATGCAGTACCTGTACCTTGAACAAAACCCATTGGGCCTACCTCAATATCAAACGCGGACGATGACGATGACCAAGAAATTGTACCTGCAGTTTGAGTCGAACTAGTCAACGCCAAGCTAAGAGGTGCTGGACATGCTGGGATATCTGTAAAAGACACATCATCCAACATCCAATAATCAAATGTTGATCCATCACAAACGATAATAAAACCAAATCTAGAATCGCCAGTAATAATTCCAGCTGCCGCATCTAAATAAATTGTTTGATCAGTCCAAGTTCCACCAGCAGATATTGTGTCTAAAATTCTAAATGACGAAGCGTCACCTGCAGCATTTGTAACACCATAGACCATCTGACCTGTATAACTAGCACTGATAGATCTTGTTGCGAACTCTACCATTTTGGTAGCGCTATCTAAACCCTGTATTTCAGGGGAAAGCAACATCAAAGAATCTCCAGAATATGAAGCCGAGCTAGATTTGTAAGCATATAAATAATGATCCGTCGCTGAGTTTGTTTGCGAATAATAGGCATAAGATCTATTATAAACATAGGGATATATACCGGTACCAGACTTAACAACCTCCCAACATACAGGAAGAGATGCATTAGTATAATTACCAGCAGTAGTACCGTCAAAGCTTTCTAGATATGGGCTACTAAATGGAGCACACTGCGTGTACTCACCAATAATTGCAGAAGCAGCTGCCGAATCTGTTAAAGAACAGATCGTAGTTACATAGAAATCATATTGTGTGCTTGAACTCAGGTTTGTTAAAAATGCAGTATCCGCATAAACCCATGCAGTGTCTCCAGTTCCAACAGTAAATCCTGTAGTATCATATTCAACCAAATGATATAGGTAGGTAGCACTTCCAGCATCCCATGATAATGCAGCGTCAGTTGTACCTGTGACTACTGCCATATTCGTAGGAGTAACACAAGTAGCTAAAGACGCACATTGTGCAGAGTACTGAGCAGTACCCGCGGTCAATAAATTTGCTTGGGGGGAAGAATATAAGACTGCTCCAAAAGCATCTTTTACTATATAAGAACATTCAGAGGCATAAGAGCCACCTGCTTGCCAAATAAAATCAGCAGTATCCTGGTAATTGATGCTAAGTGTGTAGGAAATGAAACTACCAGTGGTCAAGCCATAAGTAGTTGTTCCACTTGTAGTAACAACATCCATGTCATTACCATTCCAACCATCACCAAAAGAATCAATCAATTCTAGGTAGACAGTTCCACAAACTTGAGGTACCTGAACAGTTGCACAATACGCAGTGTACTGTGTCGCTCCAGCTGTCAATAAATTTGCCTGGGGCGAAGAATACAAGACTGTTCCTGCGTCATCAGTTATTTTGTAAGAACATTCAGAAGCATAAGAGCCACCTGCTTGCCAGATAAAATTGGCAGTGTCTAAATAATTAACCTGCAAGGGTATAGTAATAGAGCTACCCGTTGCTAGGGTATACGTAGAATCACCTCCAGTGAAGCTTACGTCAATCTCGTTGTTATTCCAACCATCACCAAAAGAATCAATCAATTCTAGGTAGACAGTTCCACAGACTTCCGTTTGCGAATATGCAGTACTTCCCGAAAAGAAAAGCAGCATCAATAGCAACGAACGAGTTAGTAATTGTTTTGTCATGTTAATCATGTTTAATTAGTCTAAGTAATATCTGATAATAGAATTTAAGTATCAACTAATTGAGAATGAATTTATTGATGTCATAATTTAACACCCATAATTTTATTTAATCACTAAATAATTGGTAGATAATGTGGTTATTATACTAAAAAAAAAGCTCTATCATGTTAAGGGTGACAAAAGCTGTAATATGAGTGTTCTAGGTGGTTGTTCGTGCAAATTGAAGACCGATATCATTTGAAAACTTATTCTGACCAAGTGTTTACCACTAAAATATTTATACTGGATGATTCGCGATAGTTTCAAGGCAATACGATACACGTCACTCGTATTATTTTTTGAACAAATTAACAAATCGCGCATCTCAGTCGTCATATTTCATTTTGCCTCACGGGAAAAGTGAATGGAAACAGCAATGAATGATTAATTCAAAAAAGCGCCCTCAAAAAAATATAAGCTTCTTTTCAGATAACTACCGGAAGTGATATCACAAGGACGTTAGGTATACGTCCAAAAGGAATGGCAGACGCAGTGAGTTAAAGGTTTGAAAATGAAAAAAGCCAACCCCTGTATGAGTTGGCTTTAAAATGTGAGCCCTGAAGGATTCGAACCTTCGACCGCCTCCTTAGAAGGGAGGTGCTCTATCCAGCTGAGCTAAGAGCCCTGACCTTGACCGAAGTCGAATACGTTATTTAAAAGTTGTTGAATCGAACCAAAACCTAAAAGGTTTTGGTTCGATTAGTCGGGAAGACAGGACTCGAACCTGCGACCCTCTGGTCCCAAACCAGATGCGCTACCACCTGCGCCACTTCCCGATCAACAATTTAAAAGAACATATCTTTCTTTGCGGAAAGACTGGGACTCGAACCCAGGGGACGCATACGCGACCACAGCTTAGCAGGCTGTTGCATTACCACTCTGCCATCTTTCCGTTAGGGAGCGCAAATTTATACCGAAAATTGTTCCTTGCAAGTGATATCATCATTTAATTCAGGTTAAATGAATAAAAATATTTTACCCTACTAAAATAAGTGTACATCATATCAGACAATGCTCAGGGTAATGGGCTGTTATTGAGACAGCTCAGTAGGCTTCTATGCCTCAGGGTATGAAATACGGACATGGTAGACTCCGCGCATAAACTTTTTAAATGCCTCTCTAATTTGATGTATTTCCTTTAAAGTTATGTCTGCATTGTCTAATTGACCCGAAGATAATTGATGATCTATAACCTGATCAATCATATCACTGAGGCTCTGCTGAGACTTTTCAGGAATGCTTCGCGTAGAAGCTTCCACAGCATCTGACATCATTACTATGGCAGTTTCTTTGGAAAACGGCTTTGGACCAGGATACTGAAATTGATTGAATTGGTCCGCATCTGGATGATCAGTTTTATACTTACGATAGAAGTATTCAACCCTCGAGGTCCCATGGTGCGTTCTAATAAAGTCGATGACAATATCAGGGATCTTGTACTTCTTCGCTAATTCAATACCATCATCTACATGACTGATAATAATTTCAGCACTTTCTAAATGACTCAATTCATCATGAGGTGAAGAAATGGAACTCTGGTTTTCTGTAAAATATTGTGGATTTAAAATCTTTCCGATGTCATGATAAAGCGCACCAGTGCGAACCAGTAATGTATTACCCCCTACAAGCTCAGTGGCGTGCTCAGCTAAGTTTGCTACTTGCATGGTATGTTGAAATGTGCCAGGCGCTTCCTTAGATAAACGCTTAAGCAGAGGATTGTTAGTATCAGACAACTCTAAAAGAGTGAGATCTGATACCACGCCAAACGTACGCTCAAAGAAATAAATCAATGGAAAAATAAAAAGTAAAACAAGCGTCCCAATCAAGGACGAAATTAAAGGCAATAAATTAGTGGCATTCCATTCTGTTTCGCGAATCAAATGAATAGATAGATGAACCAGAAAAAGTACGGCCATGATTCTTAGAGTGCTCTGTACAAGCTGACTACGCTTATAAATTCCCCTAATATTAAAGAGTGTGGCTAAACCAGCAGCAAACTGGACTGTCATAAAATGTACCGCGCCAGAGAGAAAGGGTGCTACCATTAACAAAAGTACGAAATAGCTAAAAAGAGCAAGCCTATCATTGAAAAAGCTTCTGATAATAACAGGTACTAAAAGTAGTGGTACCGCATATGGGTTAAGGACTTCAAAGGCACTAAACCACAAAGTGGCAACCACCGCAGTGACGATCGTAAAAAGGTATAAGTTTAAGCTTGAGCTGTGGGCAATTAGATGGGGGTAATGAACATGGAGGTAAACCGCCAAAGCGAAAAACATTAGAAGTATGTAGAGTACTGCTCCCACCCTAGCTGACCAGTTTAATTCGTTCGCTGATGCGTCAAAACTTCGTTCTAGCGCCTTTAGCATCTCAAACTTTTCTGTAGTGATCGTAGCACCGCGAAGAACCACCGGAGTACCTGAGGTTAAGATCCCTTTGTTTAAGGTAAGAGCTTGTAATTTAAATTGAAGAGCGCTATCCGTAAGTGCAGTATTCAAAGTGTATGTGGGTAAGATCACAACTCCTTCTTCTAGGCCATGTTTTGCTTGAATAGAATTTGGTGTAAATGAGGACGTAAAATCTAACAGTGTACCGTCGTAAAGAAACAGTCGATGGTTTGCTGAAGGAAGTGATTCAATAACCCCAGATTCTTGCCAAATCTTATATTGGTCAATCGATAAGGTGTCTAAAATTGACTGCTCTTCCCAAACCTCTTTACGGAAGTGATAGTCATAAAGTAAATCCTTGTTCTCTATCAGTAAGGACCGATCAGTTTCCAAATCATCCACTGATTTGGGTAAAACAACATCCGTTGGAGCATATAAATCATCTTCTAACCAAACTTGACCTAGACGATAATCGTATTGGAATTGGGCACTAAAGGGAATACTCAAGTAGATTGCCAGAGCACCAACGAGTGCTACTAGAGTAAAATACACCCATTTCTGTCGACTTTGTATCCAATTCAATGCTTTCATTCAAAGAGGTTCTTTTCTCGGTCCCAATTTAGTAGTTTAGTGGGGTCTTTTAAAGACGTGAACCTAAATAAGATTACAAGAAGTATGAAAGAAGTTGTCATCGTAGGTGCAGCAAGGACTCCCATAGGAAGTTTTGGCGGTGCACTTAGCAGCATCAGCGCCCCTAACCTAGGCGCTACAGCAATCAAAGGCGCATTAGAAAAGGCCGGATTATCCGCTGATTTAGTAGAAGAAGTGTACATGGGTAATGTTTTACAAGCGGGAGTTGGTCAAGCTCCGGCTAGGCAAGCAGCCATGTATGCCGGTATTAGCTCGAGTGTCCCATGTACCACCATTAACAAAGTTTGCTCCTCTGGAATGAAAGCAGTAATGATGGCAGCTCAAAGTATTAAAGCGGGAGATGCTGATATCATTGTTGCAGGGGGAATGGAAAACATGAGTGCTGTACCACATTACCTGCCTACAAGTAGAAATGGTGTAAAACTGGGTGACATGTCCTTAGTGGACGGTCTTGTAAAAGATGGTCTTACCGACATATACAACAACCAACATATGGGCGTTTGTGCTGAACTTTGCGCTTCAGAGCACGGTTTCAGCAGAGAAGACCAAGATGCATTTGCGCTCGAAAGCTATAAGCGCAGCACAGAATCTTGGGCTGCAGGAAAATTTTCAGACGAAGTTGTTCCCGTAGAGGTTCCACAACGTCGCGGAGATGCATTGATCATAAATACTGACGAAGATTTCAGTAAAGTAAGAGTTGACAAAGTACCTTCATTACGACCTGTGTTCAAAAAAGAAGGTACCATCACCGCAGCCAACGCCTCTAACATTAATGATGGAGCCTGCGCGCTTGTGATCATGAGTGCTGAAAAAGCAACAGAATTAGGCCTTACTCCATTAGCAAAAATACTTGGCTATGCAGATGCAGCACATGAGCCCGAGTGGTTTACCACAGCTCCAGCTAAAGCTTTGCCTAAAGCACTTGCCAAAGCTGGGATTTCACAAGATGAGGTTGATTTCTTTGAATTCAATGAGGCTTTTGCCGTTGTGGGATTAGCAAACATGAAGATTTTGGGTTTAGATCCAAGTAAAGTAAACGTCAACGGCGGCGCAGTAAGCCTAGGGCACCCGCTAGGCGCTTCTGGTGCACGCATCATGACTACGTTGATTTCTGTTCTTTCTCAGAATAACGGTAAAATTGGAGCGGCAGCCATCTGTAACGGTGGCGGCGGTGCTTCAGCTATTGTAATTGAGCGTTTCTAACGTGTGCGCTGACGCATAAAAAACAAGAAGAGCCCTGGCCTTTCGCCGGGGCTCTTTGTTTAAAACAATCGGCCGTAAGGTTAAGAAACACGAATAGCGACGAGTAATTTGGCTTTAAGTATGAGTAGTTATCCTAAAGGAATTGCATTTCTGTCCTCAGCTCCCATTAGATTGGAGGCCAGCGATCGTGCGGAATTAACTAATGTGCTGCTTTTTGGAGAAACCTTTGACCTACTTGAACAACTGCCCAAGTGGGTGAAGATCCGTTTACATCACGACCGATACGAAGGCTGGATAGATCGATTGATGATCAAAGCAGTCTCTGATGATTATATTGAAATGCTCAAGAACGCGCCTAAAATCGTGGTTTCTGATCCAGTAGGTATGCTTCAAGGTCCAGCCCCGGCAGATTATCCTTTAATCACACAAGGTGCCTTATTGCCCTTGTTTGATGGCGGTACGCTTAGATTAGAGGATAAGCAATACACGTTCGAAGGCGGCACGGCAGCTGGTGTTAAAGATCGAACGGCACTCGTGGACTATGCATTTAGTTATCTGAATGCTCCTTATCTATGGGGAGGGAGAACACCTTTTGGCATTGACTGTAGTGGATTCATACAAATGGTGTACCGCCTAAGTGGATATAGCATTCCTAGAGATGCTAGCCAACAAGCTAAAAAGGGAGAAACCCTAAGTTTTTTGGAAGAGTGTCTTCCAGGTGATTTGGCGTTTTTTGATAATGCTGAAGGTGCAATAACACACGTTGGAATTATTTTAGACGACTTTCATATTATTCATGCCTCAGGAAAGGTGCGCGTTGATGCTCTGGATCATAGTGGGATTTATAACGCTGAACTTAACAGGCATACCCATAAATTGAGGATGCTAAAGCGAATTATATCTTAAGACTATTTCGCTAAGCCTTTTACCACATCCCCAGCCATATCCCAGAAAACATCAAGACCTAAAAGCTTTTCTTTGTACCACTTCATGATTACGGGCCACTGGGCTTTGTCAAAAAAGTAAGCATCGTCTAGTTTTACCCAAATTCTACAAATCTGCTCACCGCTGTCTAAATAGATGTCTTGATCAAAAACAGGCTTTTCATTCCATTCATTTTCCAGCAGTTTACCTAGTTCAACGAATTGATCAAAGAATAAGTCTCGGATCTCCTTATCTTTAAAATGGAGATCTATAGCGATCCCTACTACCGGTTTCGTGAGAATTCTGAAATACAACCCTTTTACACCTGTTTTATAAGATTCCCAGCGTCCCCCACCTCCACCTATGGATCGCTCGGTACTCATGTATTGCCCGAAACCATTGAAGAAGGAAGTATTTAAATGTTTTTTTTCTACTCTGCTATACATTGTTGAACTTTAAGGCGATGAAGGCGCAATATCGTAAACTTGATGGCACCCCTGTAAATGATTTAGCAGAATATGTCAAAGAATATCTTGTGAAATACCCTGAGGTGGCGCTTAGTGTAGGTTCTGATTCTCAGAATATTGGTGGCTCTAGCCTTTTTGCAACCGTTGTGGCGTTTAGACATCCTGGAAAAGGTGTACACTTCGTTCTTACAAAAAAACGTGAACCTCTAAATTCAGATATTATCACAAGGCTTTTCAAAGAATCCGAAGACAGTATTGAAACTGCGGAATATCTTAGGGCGCGAAATATAAATCACCCCATTACCATTGACGTAGATTATAATGAAGACGAGCAGTTCAAATCTCATAAGGTTATTCCCATGGTGAAGGGTTGGATTCTAGGCTTGGGTTATGGCATGTGCACAAAGCAGGGTGTGCAGGTTGCGTCGATAGCCGCAGATCATTTATTATGAGTTTCCTAGCCAATTCCCATACCGTCATCACTACGGATGACGTCTGCTTAATAACGAACTTCTGGCGTAGTTTATTGACTATTGAGCCGCATTTTGAAAATAAGGGATTCTCCGAATTTATACTACCTAGTGGTTTTAGGTTTGCTTTTTTTCTTCCCACAGGAACTGCCGGTAAACACTTCTCTTCAAGCGGAAATAGAGATCATATAAGTCTCGGTCTCACAGTAAATAACATCGATAAGGTTTACCAAGAGGTATTGGCTTTATCCAACACGTTTGAATGTTCTACGGCTGGAGCACCGAAGGAACACCCCTGGGGAGAAAAAAGCTTTTTATTAATAGACCCTGACGGTAACCGATGGGAAATCACAGAAAGTCCAACGCCAGATGGCATCCTTTTAAACCATGAGTAGAGTCACATATCCTAGAAACATTATTGCCGTTAAACGGAGTGTAGGATGTAACTTTGCATCAACTTTTTTTGATCTTTAATGAATTATTTACGCGTCCTTTTTACCAGTATATTACTGATTTCCGCCTCTCTAAATGCCTTTGCACAAAATAAAGGCACCATCGAGGGGGAAGCGCTTGATGCGCTGAATTTGAGCCCTTTACAGAACTGGACTATTGAAGCAGTACAGGGATCATCTGTCGTTGATGTCATTGTAAATTCATCTGGAGAGTTTGTTTTCGAGAATCTTACCACCGGCTTGTATAATGTTAGAGCGATTAGCCCCTCTGGCCAAATGCAGACATTACATGAGGTATTGGTACGGTCCTCTAAGCCCACCTTCGTTAGTTTACTGGTCGAAACCGTAACCTCCTTAGAGGAAGTTGCTGTTCGTGCTGATGCGTTCCATAGAACTCCAGAAACTCCGTTGAGCATCAAGAACATCAACAGAAGTGAAATGATGCGTATGCCTGGTGCTGTGTTAGACCTGAGTAAGGTCATCCAAAGTTTTCCTGGAGTACTTCCTAAACCTTCTTTTGGATATGCCATTGCAATGCGCGGCGGTGCTCCAAACGAAAATCGCTACTTTATTGACGGAATTTCTATTCCAACAGTGAGTCATTTTAGCATTCAGGGTGCTAGTGGCGGCGCGGTGAGCTTGGTCAACTTGGACCATATTCAAGGAATGGACTTGATCACAGGGGCTTTTCCTACCGAGGTAGATGATGCCTTATCAGGTGTTCTCTTACTTGAAGGAAGGAATGGTCGTAAAGATCGCTGGGGACTCAGAGCTACGCAAGGAGGCACCGACTACGGCATCACGTTTGAAGGTCCAATAGGCGAAAATACCACTGCCGTGGTCTCCGGCAGAAACAGCTTCTCTCAGCACTATTTTAGACTGTTTAACATCCCCGTTCTTCCTGCATATCAGGATGCTCAGGTCAGAATACATCATAAGTTTGGTAAAGAGAAGGATTTGACCATTATTGGACTTGGCGGATGGGACAAATATAGGTTATACAAGGATGGCAAAGGTTCTGATGCTTTATTGTATAACGTAGGATACATACCTGAGGGAGATCAGCAAACGGAAGTTTTAGGAGCGCGGTATCGTGTTTTTAAGGACAATGGACGTTGGGAATATATACTCAGTCGCGACCATATAAAGAACAGCGCTGAAAAATTCATAGGTAACACCAACCTAATCGCTGATAGACAACTCGACTATACCTCCACAGAGAATAATACCAGAGGAAGTATCACGCACTTTGTCGTGGCCGATTCCTGGCAATGGAAGTATGGTTTTAATGTCGTTTCAAGACAAAGTAGCCTGGACATGTGGAGTGTGCGCTACAACAATGAGTCAAGTACATCACGAATAGATACGGCAGATTACGAGCGTGAAGTTGCGTTTGTGAGCGTAGGTGCTTTTACCAGTCTTGCTAAGAATTACTGGGACAATAGGCTTACGACAAGTGCTGGATTACGAATGGATATTCACAACTTGAATTTATCATCTGTGAATCCATTAGCTCAGCTATCGCCTAGACTCTCTGCGCAATATCATTTGAGTTCAAAATGGGCTGCTCAAGGAAGTTTAGGCAGCTATACACAGCTTCCGTCTGCTGTTACAATCTTAGCGAATGCCGCAAATAATTGGTCCCGCTATAGTACACCCGGCAGAGTATCACAGGCGTCAGCCGGTGCAGAGTTTCAAAACGGGCAGACCTATAGGTTTTCTTTAGAAGGTTATTACAAAAGATATCATAATATGCCTTATTTGTGGGACGATAATATCTCTTTTACTCAAGCGATAGGAGCCTATGTAGCCGTAGGAGATCAGGTAAGCTCCTCCATAGCACAAGGTCGTGCCTATGGACTTGAGCTGTTTCTGCAACAGAAGCTCAAGGGAACATACTGGTGGACAATGAGTTATAATTTCGGATTTAGTGAAACTCGTCGTGATGCAACCTTAGACTGGGCTCCAACTGTTTGGGACAACAGACACAACATTAATCTTGTACTCGGAAAAGTATGGGGTAAAGGCTGGCAGATTGGCGCTAAGTACCGCTGGGCAACAGGTACGCCTTATACCGAGTTTAATGCTGCGCTAAGCGCCCAGACTAGTAATTGGGATGTGCTGCAAAGAGGAATATTTGACATGAGTAATCCCATGGGTGCAAGACTTCCTAGTTATAGTGTGATAGACATCAGGCTAGATAAGACTTATGATAAAAAGAATTACAGTTTAACGTGGTTCTTAGACTTACAAAACTTCACCAGTTCCAACATTCCTCTAATGCCTTATTTAACCTTGGATCGTGACGAAGAAACTGGATTGCCAAGATTGAATCCTGCCGCTACTGACTCATATCTTGTTAAGACTATAGCAAGTGATACCGGTAGACTGCTCCCAACCATTGGAATCATCTTAGAGATTTAGCCTCGTAAGGGCTACATTTGTGCTCATATTTAATTGTTCTACATGAAATCACTCTTGCGTAAAATACCACTGCTTTTAGCCAATGTAGTCGTATTACTGACCTTTCTGTGTCTTTTTGGATGGGTCGTTAGAGAGACTACAAAAGGTAAACCCTGGATTCCTCACAACGTAAGTAGAAGCATTACCTTTTTTACGACGTTACCAGATAGGTTGATGGTCGCTAAAGCAGCTGTAGAGCGATTACCGTTAGTTTTCATACCATCACCTGATGATTTTGAACCCATTAACAACCTCACCCAAGATGTAAAGATTTTGATGAGCTATGCCAATGCAAATTGGAAACGGACCATTGCGATCTTAAACTTAAGAACCGGTGAAGAATTAAAGACCTGGTCTGTTGAACGTCTAGCGAACCAGCATAATAGAATTATGCACAGCGTGATGCTCTCAGACAGTAGTTTAATATATTCTCTCAACGGCGTTACTGGGCTTATTAAAATTGACAAAAACAGCGAACGACTATGGAAGCAGGATACGATAGCGCATCATCATGCTATTAACCTTGGCGTAGATGGAACATTTTGGGCAAATACTTACACCAAGGATAAGGGCGAGCATATCTACTATGGTGCTAGATTTTCTATAGATGGGCGAGAGTTTCCTTACATAGACAACACCATTACCCAATTCGATAATGAGACCGGGCGTATACTCTACCACAAGAGCATTACGGAAGTACTTATAGAAAATGACCTCACCCATTTATTAATTAAATCAGATTCCCCAAGCGACCCGCTTCACATCAATGACATTCAGCCGGTGCTGCACAATGGGCCATATATGATGAAAGGAGACGTTTTAATATCATCTCGTACTGGTTCATGGATGATGCTATTTAGACCGTCCACGGGGGCTGTAATTAAAGTTATTGAAGGCCCTTTTATGAGTCAGCATGATGTAGATATTGAGACCGATTCTACCCTAATATTGTTTAATAATGGAGGTCAAACGCTCAAAGGAGATAGACCTGATACATGGAGGCTGTCAGATCCGATCATCGAGGTCGCTCCGCAATACTCTGGTATTCTGCGCTATCACATAGGTACTGGTGATTTTGAACGCATCGCATCTGAAGTTTTTGAGGAAAATGAGATTTTCTCTTTCACAGAAAGTCTGGTGGATGAAATCCCTGGAGGCGGATACTACATAGAAGAACAGAATTCCAGTGTACTCTGGATCATCAAAGATGACGAAGTTTTATACAAAAAAATTCTACCTAGTCAACATGAGGGATATCACCATTTGGCCAATTGGGGCCGAGTAATGCCATAACATCATAACTGCAACGTTCAATGACATTTGATAATATTATAGAATTTAGACGGTCTAATAGAAAGTTTGAACCTGAGGCACATATTCCTGCAGAGGTCATGGAAAAAGCACTTAAACATGCATCTCTTGCTCCAAACAGTAGCAACATGCAGCTGTGGGAATTTCATTGGATTAACAGTGATCAAATCAAGGAGCAGGTAGTCAAGGGCTGCTTGAATCAAAGTGCCGCTCGCACAGCTCAGGAGATGGTAGTATTTGTAACTCGAAGAGATTTATGGCGTAGGCGTGTAGCATGGCATAAGAGCCTGATAGACCAGGACGAGAAAAAGTTAGGCATAGGCGTTAAGTCCATTAAAATGAGACGTCTCTACTATCAGAAACTGATGCCCATTTCTTACATTAATGACGGTTTGGGCATATTTGGTTTGTACAGAAGACTCCTTTCTTTTAGTATAGGACTATTCAGACCTATATACAGAGCAGCAGGCCATGCACAGCAACGAATTACCGTACATAAAAGCTGTGCTTTAGCTGCAGAAAACTTTATGTTAAGTATGGCTTCTCAAGATTTCCATACGTGTCCTATGGAAGGTTTTGATGCAAAACGGATTAAAAAAATCCTGAAGCTGCCCAGAGGCGCCGAAATCAACATGATTATATCTTGTGGAAAAGGAACAGACTCCGGTTTTTGGGGACCACGTCGCAGAGTACCTATGGATGAAGTAGTGATAAAACATTGAGCGTCTAACAGAGATTGTTAAAATAATGAAGAGGTTTACATCAATCCGCTTGGCTTGAGAAAATGGATAACTAGGAATTCCGTTAAGACAAGAGCTTGTCTTTTCTGTCTATTTCTATTCCATTAACCAGGGTGATAGCCAAGAAATTCATGAAGAAAACCATTGTAAAAAACAAAAGGTTTGTAGTGGTCAAAAGGAAGTAATAGGAGATCACAAAGATCACACCTCCCACGATTAATTTCTTAATACTCATTGAAGTCTTCAGTGGCAGTACCGTTGGGACTTCTGGTGTTTGGTGTTCCGGTCCCTGGAAAAGAAGTGTCACCCCCTTCTTCCAGCCGAATTCCTTAAAATTATGGATCAGTTTTTTAAAGAAAAACAACTGGACATTGACAAAGTCCTTATGCACAAGCTGCGTGGTGAGACCATATTTAACAGCAGTCCTCTTAGATGCATAAGTGCCGAAAATCTTGTCCCAAATAATAAATACGCCACCGTAATTTTTGTCTAAGTACTCCTCGTTAGATCCATGATGGACCTTGTGATGATCTGGCATCACGAACAAATGCTCTAAAACTGGAATCCTATTTATAAATTCCGTGTGTAAGTAGTACTGATATAGAGCGTTAACGTAGCTACTGAGAATGACAAATTCCAAAGGAAATCCTATTAGCACGAGTGAGCTGTACAAAACACTCCGTATAATAAAACCTAATGGACTCAATGCGAAATTTACACTTAAATTATATTCATCACTTTGATGGTGAACCAAATGAATTCCCCACATA
>CAJWFD010000034.1 GCA_913031435.1 uncultured Cryomorphaceae bacterium | reverse complement strand
TTCGAATTGCATATCTCTTTTTGGGAGACACCTTTTAACAGATAACTGAGTTTAAATTAATTCACATTATTAAGGTCTCCTGAACCGCTAATATTTTGAATAATGTTAGGGTAACCTTTATAGTTAACGTCTCCTGAACCGCTTATTTGCACGTCTAGTTCTGTATTCACATGTACGTCGCAATCTCCGCTGCCCGTTATTCTAATATCGCAGTTATCAGTTTGAACTGGGAATCCAGAAAAGTCACCTGAACCAGTAATAGTAATTGACAGGTTTTGTAAGTCGGTTAATTCAGAATGACCAATAATTTCTCCACTGCCAGATATTTTGACAGATAGGTTTTGAGTTCCTTCCATTTCATTTAAAGTAAGTTTTCCAGAACCAGATATTTTTAAATCTAAATCAGCTTGACCTTCAAAATCATTTATTGTTATATCACCAGAACCCGTTACGTATACTTGCTCTATGTTAGGTATGGTGATGTAGATTGTTAATTCATAATCTCTATAAGACCCTTGTTGTAAGTGAACATCCCAAACATCGTTATGTACTTCAGTTTTTAATCTTTCAATAATATTTTCGTGACCAACAGCAACAACTTTTTGATTTTCTCCTTGAGCAACAATGATATTAAATGATCCTAATAGATGTACACTAGTAAACTCATCTAGAATAATTTCTCTTGTGATTATATCCCCTTCTCCTTTAATAGCATCCGTTATTATACATGAAGTAAAAAACAAACTGATTGCTAGAAAGATAATTTGACTTGCTTTAAATAATTTCATAATATTTGTTTGTCTTGTGTTTACATTACTCAAACAAATACTATACCAACATAGCAATGCTATGTACAATATGGTATTGCTATACTCGGTAATAGGATAGCTACTTTACCTTGAAAAAGGAATTAGTAGACAAATGGAAATCACAACTCTGGCAAGTCTTCAACATTCAATACCGTTAGAACGACGTATTGTTAGGGTAGGTTTTTTCTTTCTAATTACCCTTTTTACTTTGATTAAAATAATAGTTGATAAAGAATGTTAGGGAAAAACCCTCTTTGATAGGTTGTGACAATTGCTTTTGTTTGGTCGTTATATCTTTCTGTAAATACATTTTTTCTTCCTATAAAATTCTGAAAATCGATGGACCACGTTTCGGTTCTTTTCCGGTTGGAACGCTTTACTCCGATCTTAAAAATCAGGTCGAATATATGATGGGTACTGAGATTCAAAAATCTTAGTATTATCTAATGTCAATTCATTATTATTTATAGAGGCTTGCAGGTCAATAGGAGTGTATCTTCTTCCTCCTGCATACGTAACTTTAGAATCAATTGTTAAACAGTGTGTAACGTTATTTCATGACTTTAATTCTCCACCAAATAATAAGGGGGACTATCAATACGGTTGGAAGAACCCACCATATCCACACAGGTTCAATCTTAACATTCACAACTAAAACAGCGGTAGTCACTGCAATAGTTCCACCTATCATACTTGTCAAGTGTCTTGCTATTCTTTCTTTTCCGATGGCTGTTTTGTTCTTATGACTCTTTAAATCACCATAACCTAAAAATATAGCAGCAAACCCAAAAACTAAAAGAGGTATGGCCATAGGGTTTTTATTCATGAAGATAATTGCAGCCAGTATCCACATCCCCACTCCGGATAAAATCATCAATCCCACAGCAATCCAATCCGAAGTAGTAGCTATACCTTTTCTGTTTCTAGCAAATCTCATGCCCGCAAAAGCCAAATAGAAAGAAAAGAACCCTATTAAAAATAAAAAAATGTTGCTGGTGATAATTGACATTGCAGTAGCTGTTAAAAAGATAACAACCATAGACCAGAAATATGTTCTACCTGAAAGCGCATGGAGTTTTTTACCTTTTTCAGATAAAATTGCCATAATAGCAGAAAGCAGAGCAATGGTTCCGGCTAGGATATGTATTGGTAATAGAATTTGCATCATTTCATTTTAGACTTATTTTGTGCTTGTAGGTTCATTCCGAGCCCAAAAAAGATTACGCAATCCAATGTTAGGACTAGGTGCGCGGCAGATCTGTCTTGAAGTGTTTTCACTTTGTATTTCTTAATTTGATACAAATATAAGGAAGCTACATTGTATTACTATGTATTGTTTCTATATTTGCTTAACTACCTAATAGAGGAAGACCTCGTTGTCATGGAAAATGAATTCATAGATAAATGGAAATCACAAGTCAAGAAAGGAACACTTTCTTTTATTGTCCTAAATACCATTTGGGGGAAAGAGCTATATGGCTATGAACTCATAACGATTATAAAGGAAACTACTAAGATTGAAATTGCAGAGGGCACTTTATATCCTTTATTGAATAGATTAAAAAAAGAAGAGTTAGTCAGTTCTAAATGGGTAGATCAAGAATCTGGAATACCGAGAAAATACTATCTCTTAACAAAACATGGCGTGACGACAATTAAGGAAATGACTGCCTATTGGGAAGAGTTAGAACTGTCTATTAAAAAAATCACACATCATGGAATTTAAAGAAATACAATTTACAGGCGATGATGCGCAACGGGTATATAGAATCTATATTCAAAGTGTTAAAAAAGCAACCCAACAATTACGTAGAGAAGATTCTTTGGAAATATTGATGGAATTCAATAGTCATCTCTATGAAGGTTCACGAGCCGAAAGTTCTAAATCAGAATTAAGCAACTTACTTGATACCATTAATGATTTAGGTGTTCCTCAAGAAGTTTTAAAACCAATGATTGCCGAAAAAATGGTCGATAAGGCTGCAAGGAGTTTTAAACCAATTGACATTTATAATGCCCTGTATTTAAATATTGGAAATGGAATTAGTTACATAATTTTTGCGCTTCTCTATTGTTTAGTATGTCTTATACTATTTGTCACTGTCCTTAAATTAATCTATTCTGATTTCACGGGTTTATTCATTGGTGATGACATGTTTTTACTTGGCACGAACTTTGGAAACGGCACCGTCATGGGATTTTTTCTTGATGGTTCCGATGGAGATTTCAGTGGAGCTACTGACGTTTTAGGCAATTGGTTTATTCCCGTTATGCTATTACTCAATTTAGCTCTTTACCTTATGATTACAGCCGGACTAAGAATCAAAAAATCAATCAATTTAGAACTAAAAAAATCTTGAAACTAAAATCTATCATAACATCATCTTTTTGCTTCTTAATCTCCTTTAGTGGTACTGCTCAAATTAATCCAGATGCTATAGAGATAGTGAGAGATTCATATGGGGTGCCTCACATTTACGCATCTACAGATGCAGAGGTCGCTTACGGGTTTGCTTGGGCTCAGGCCGAAGATGATTTTGAAACCATGCAGCAAGGATATCTCGCTGGAAATGGTTTGTTAAGTAAGGTTTATGGTTTAGACAACGCTTCATTAGATTTTTTAGCGCAGTTCATACAATCTGAACAAACAGTCAACGATCAGTTTCATACCCTAGACCCGAATTTTGTTGAGTTACTTAATGGTTTTACAGAAGGAATAAATGCCTATGCTGCTAAATATCCTGATGAAATTCTTGAATCTTCTTTATTTCCTTTCACACCTCAAAAAGCACTTCGTTATTCTCAATTACTACTTTATCTTTTTAATGACGCAGAAAAACTTGTAAGTGGAATTTATCAGAACCAACTCTCTTGGCCTTATGACGTTAAGAAAGTCAGTAAGGGGTCTAATTTACTGGCGGTTAGTCGTTCTAGGACGCAGTCTAATGAAACCTTTTTAGCAATCAATACTCATATGCCTTTAGAAGGACTTACGTCCTGGTATGAAGCACACTTAGTGAGTGAAGAAGGGACCAATATTATTGGAGCCACTTTTCCAGGTTGTCCAATTATATTTACAGGCGCCAATGAATACCTTGGCTGGACCCATACAGTCAATGCTCCTAGCAGATCAGATGTATACGCATTAGAAATGCATCCTAAGAAAAAAGGGGTATATATGGTTGATGGAGAGCCGTACAAGCTAGAGAAATTCAAAGCTAAAGTCTACCTAAAAATCTTGGGAATTACAATTCCAGTTAAGAAAAAATTCTATCGAAGTATTTATGGTCCAACCCTTAAAAACAAAACAGGTTTTTATTCTGTCCGCACGTCAAGTACGACAAATATTAATGCTTTGGAACAATGGTGGCATATGGGCAAAGCAACTACTTTTTCGGAGTTTTATGAAACTCTAGAAATGAAAGCTCTACCAACGATGAACATCGGTTATGCCGATAGAAACGATACTATTTTTTACATGTCAGGTGGTAAAATACCGATCAGAAACAAGGGGTATGATTGGACGCATGTAGTTCCTGGAAACACTCATAAAACACTGTGGAATACTTTTTATGACATTAAAGATCTTCCACAAGTTATTAGTCCTAAGTCTGGTTTTGTTTACAATGCTAATCATAGTCCTTTTAAGTCTTCAGGAAAGAATGACAATCCAAATATTGAAGATTTCGCCCAAGAAATGGATTTTGAAACCTGGGACAATAACCGCTCTACGCGTTTGCTGCATTTACTTGAGGAACAAGAGCATATTGACTATGCGCGTTTCAAACGAATTAAATACGATCAACAGTTACCAACTCCTTTAAACTATGTTTTCATGGATTTAAATCCACTGTTTGAGATGGAACCTGAAGATTATCCAGAAGTTGGCGCATTGTTGGCTGAAATCAAAAATTGGGATCGTGTGACCAATGCCGAGTCTTATGGGGCGGGTGCTTATGCAATATTATACAAAACTGTAAGTACCTACTTCTTCAAGGACATCATTGAATTTGGTCATGTGTTTACTCATGAGGCTTTGTTTGAAGCCTTAAAAGTAACCAAAGCATATATGAAAACTCACTTTGATAGCGAACGTATTCGTTTGGGAGAGTATCAAAAGCTAGTACGAGGAGAAAAAGAACTGCCTGCTTTTGGACTTCCAGATGTAGTTACTTCTATGGCTGGCACAAATTATAAAGAGGGTAAAGTCAGGATTGTTCATGGAGAATCATACATAGGATTGGTGCGTTTTACCCCGACAAAAACATACTATGAATCGGTTATTTCTTATGGTAGTAGTAACAGACCAGAAAGTCCACACTATTCAGACCAAATGGAATTGTTTTTGGACTTCAAAACCAAAACAATGTCGTTTGATAGGGCTGAGGTATTGGGTTCAGCGTTGAGCCGTTATGCCCCGAAGTAGTGATATCTTTAGATTGTCATACCTACTTCATAGGGTTTTGATACTTACAGGTATGTGCTAAACCTAAATTAAAGATGCCCTTGCGTTACAAAGTGAAAGAAGCAATTGCAATAAGTTGAATCATTTTGCGGTCTTAGCTGATTACTAGAGTGGCTATGATGTTTGATATTTCGAGAAATAGCAGAGGCTATGATTTTAACCAACAGACATGCAAGTAAACCATAGGCTTATCTTATTCTGTTGATTCCGCTAATTTTAATTCTCTTAAATAAGGGCTGCTAATTTACGTTGAGCGATCAATCTTTTGATATCATTGATTATTTCAGATTCATTAATGATAATGTTAACGGGCTGATAATTCCAGTTTTTGATACTGCTAGGTCCTTCCGCGTTTTCTTGGTGGTTATTCATAGCTATTGTGGATTGGTTAATTAAATATAATTAACCTTCCGTCAATATCCTTGTCGAACTTATCATAGCACCTCTGAACTTATCAACGCTCCGGCGTTTGCAAGCTAGAAATATAACGTTGCACTATGGATCAACAAAAATAGTGCTTCAAATGAAGAGGCGTTGTGGGCTATTCTGGAGGAGAACATTCAAACTAGTCTTCTTGAACTTCAACTATTTGATTTATAATACTTGCTAATTCAAAATCCAGTAATGTGACACCATTAGCGTCATGCGTTGTTAGCTTGATGTCAAGAGTATTATAGCTATTGGTCCATTCAGGATGATGATTTAATGCTTCGCATTCAAACGCAATTCTATTCATAGCAGACATACAGTCTTTAAAATTATCAAATTCAAAATCTGTATGTAGCGCATTGTCATAAAAATCCCAATCCTCTAAAGACGTTATCTTTTTTGCTATTTCAATATCAGTTAATTTTTTCATCGTTCAATTTTCTTAATCTCGTTTGAGATTGTCTCAGACGAATATATTAGTTACTCTTTCCATAGGTTGGATATAACCAGTTGTGGTTAATCAACTCTAATAATGTCTCTCCCAAAATCTTTAGAATAATCAGTACAGCAAATGTTGTTTGGATTTATTTCTCCAGCCCGACTGATTTTTATACTTAACAAAGAATATTTTTAAATCACTTTGATTAGAATAGTCTACAAAGAATATTTTTTTGTCAGACTGATTTTGATAATCTGTGAAATACCATAGGCCTTTATTATTGCCTATTTGGTTAGGATAGTCCACCTTAAACACCTTTAAATCACATTGATTTTCATAATCAACTACATAAACCTTGATATCCGATTGATTAGGATATTTAACGGTAAACATCTTTTGAGCGTAGGAGGTGAGCGGACATAAGAAAAGAGCAATAATGATATATTTCATAACGTTGTCTTTCGTTCAAATATTTACCGTTCAACTAATATAACCTCGGAGAGATGCCCTGCTTTTTAAGGTTAAAATGATGGTTGAACTTATTCTTCGGTGGATTGAATATCAAACTCATATTTGTTGTGAATCACTAAAATTGCCAGTCCAAAAAGAGCTGCACTGACAATAAGTATGGTGCTGATTAATCCAGTCGCTCCAAAAGACATTCTAATTAAAATAGTAGAAATGATGAATCCTGAGTTTCTAATGATTTTATGGAACTGATCTGTGTAGAAGAAGGACACCAATAGTAGGACAACGTCGACCAATATTAATACGGTAAAAAATTGATCGAAAAAGAGGTTGTTGATGCTTTCAAAGGTTGGAATGGTACTCGATGATATGGAAACTCCCGCGGTCCAGTTAATAAGGGTATAAACTGCCATACCCAAGAACAGCGGTATGAGCGCAACGGAAATGAGTTGCTTGTTGTCTACAAATCTTTGGATGTTGTATTTGCTATCGTTGTCATGATTCAGTTTAAAGCTGCCTTGTTTCTGGAATAAAAATATCAGAAAGAAAAGAATAAGTGATGCGATCAGGTCATAGGTGAATTGAAGATCACCTTTATTGTTAAACCAGTTCGTGGTCAATTCAAGTGATGATATATCCTTAAACAATTTTCTAATAATGATTAATGTGATAATTTCATATTGTTTGGTAATGTAGGTGGTAAATGATCTGGGTAAAAAGTAAATCAGTAGATATACCTCATAAATCAATATAAATGAAAACGGGGTATAAATGGCGGAGATAGGACTCGCTAATAAAGAAGATTCGGATGAAGCGAATACTAGGTTGAACTTCTTTAAATAAATGAATAAGAGATGCAGGAAAAAGCTGATCAGTGCAATATAGAGTATACTTTTTTCAACTTTTTCGCGCGTTTTGTCAGAAAGAAAAATGCCGTAAATAAATGATATGTTCGCTCTCATAAGTCTTGCTCAATAGTGAAAATATAAACTCTAGTTCTTTACAAGATAAGTAGTAAAGGACAGGAAAAGTTCACAATATACCTGTAAATCAATATTTTACATCTTTATCCTTAATTCGAGCTCCAAAATCCCAGTATTTGTGCTTTGGTAGTAGAGCTTGATACGACTCTTGTTGGTCGTCTCTTTTATAGGAGATCTTCCAGGCATGAAGACCTATCGATAGGGGTAGATATTCTTGATCTGAACCGTATTTTTCGTCGCCTATAACTGGAATCCCTATATGAGCTAGTTGGGCTCTAATCTGATGAAACCTACCTGTCTTTGGCTTTACCTCTAAGAGGTACCCAAATTCATTTTGACCAAGTACCTCGTAAGAAAGGCGACACTCTTGAGAAACAGAAGACTTCGACTTCACTATAACCGCGCGCTTTTCTTTTGTGTTTTTCATGAGGAAATTCACTAGATCTTCTCTGTCTTTCCTTGGTTTATTTTTAACGATTGCTAAGTAGGTCTTTTGAATTTTTCTGCTGCTAAAGAGCTCATTAAACTCAATGAGAATACTTTTCTTCTTCGCGAATATCAAGACACCGCTTGTCACGCGATCCAGCCTATGGATAACGCCAAGAAAAGGTTTGCGATTGGATTGAAGTAGATGAGCATAAACTTGGTCTTCAACGGTATTGTCTTCATATGGGCTTCGTTCACTTATGAGACCAGCAGCTTTATTGACGACTATATACCCTTTGTTTTCTTGTATTACCTCGAGATTCTGCATGATCAGCTTTGTTTTGTCAGTTTTAGATAAGACTTATTCTCACCTTCTTTTTCTTAAGCTTGCTGTTGTTAGTTTTCTCAATGAGTTCTTGAGCTATAACTTGATGCACACCCACATAAGCACAGTTTTGTTGTAGCTCTATGGTACCTAATTGATCATTATTGATTTGCCCCTGTTTAATAAATAATCCCGCTATGTCGCCTTTGGATATTTTATCTCTTCTCCCGCCTGTTACATAAAGAGTAGACCACTGAACTGGCTTTGGCTGTGCAGCATGCCTTAAATCTTCCATCGATAACTTTCTGGGTGATATTTCCTGGATAAATTCAGGGAACCTAGCTCCTTTGTTATGTAAAACATAAGCCGCTCCTTCACTGTTCATGCGAGCTGTACGCCCGTTTCTATGAGTGAATTCTTTATTATGATGCGGAAGCTCAAAGTGAATGATAAATTTTATTTCAGGAATATCTAAACCACGAGCTGCTAAATCTGTGGCCAAGAGGAGTTGGCACGTTCCATTCCTGAATTTTATAAGTGCACGTTCTCTATCAAACTGCTCCATTCCTCCATGAAAACACTCATGTTCCACATGATGATCAAATAGAAAGTCACTGACTTCTAGTAAGGTGTCCTTAAAATTACAGAAAACGATGCCTGGCTGTCCCTCAAGGAACCCAAGTGCTTCCTGTAAAGTTTTGAGTTTATCGCTCTCTGCGGAAAGCATGGTTTTTACGGTAAGTTGGGTGCTACTTTCCTTTGTAAGAAAATTCAGAGATACGGGTTTCTTTAACCCCACAAAACCTGGTACTCCTGCATTGTTTGTGGCTGATGTAAGAATTCTTTGACGCACATTTGGGAGCGCATCTACAATCTCAGTCATTTCTCTTTCAAAGCCAATCTCCAGACTTTTATCAAATTCGTCGAGAACTAGAGTTTTGATATGTTCTAAAGACAAATTATCTCTTCTAAATCTATCCGCAACTCTACCTGGTGTTCCTATTAGAATAGCCGGTCTATGTTTTAGATCGATTTTATCCAAAACCCCTGCGCGCCCTCCGTATACGGAGTTTACTTTAAAACCAGAACCCATTTTCCTAGCTACTTGCTCAATCTGTTGTGCCAACTCTCTGGATGGAACTAAGATTAAAATTTGTATTTCATCACAGGTTTCATCTAGCTGCGCTATTAAAGGCAACAAGAAAGCTAGGGTCTTACCTGTCCCCGTGGGTGAGAGTAGGACCATGTCAGATAGTTCTGTAATGGTTTTATGAGCCTGCTCCTGCATAGGATTCAATGCAGTGATCTGGAACTTCTGAAGGATTGAATCCATAGATATAAGATTATTGATCTTTATGAGGTACAGGAAGCTTACCTAGAGTATTTGAGTATTTGGTTTGCAATGCTTTGAGGAAATGTCTCAAATATTGATCATTACAAAAGCGGTAAGACTTATGATTGGGATTTCTGAAAAAAGCACTGAGTTCATGCGGACTTATTTTCTTGTCTATCGATTCGAAGAGTTCTAATATATCGTCAGATTTGAAATCTAGGGCAACTTTTAATTTTCGAAGAATCATATTGTTACTCAGCGGATCTTCAGGCTCTGGCACTGGCCCCTCTCTTTTTCCTCGCCTGTCAATAATGATTCCATTGAGTAGAATGGAAAGATCAACGTCGCGCATCATGAGGTAAGACTTTTCTTCTTCGGGCTTGAACCAATCAGTTACGTCAGTTTTTTTTAAGTCATAATGCGTTAGTTGAAATAGCTCAATTATTTTAAGGTCATTCAAGCTAAAGAGGTAACGTAGGCGTCTGAGTATGTCGTTATTGGTCATGTTTTTCGTGTGCTCAAGGGATCATTAAGACCCCTGTTTTATCAGACTGCTAAACTAACTCTTTAATCAGGTAGTAATGTTGGCTAAATGTATTGTTCTAAAGACAATCGTATAATTAATTTACAAAGGCCACTCTTTCAAACAGGAAATGGCGAATGGTTCGGTAAAAAATACTAGAGATCGTAAACCATGGATGAAGTAGCTTTTGATCTCATATAAGAAAGGGCCCATCTATGACGGGCCCATTTTAGATTCGGTATGTTCAAAACAGTCTATAGTGCCTCAGCATCCATTAAATCGGTCACCACATGATAGCGAGGATCTTCGATAGAACTTTGGATATACTTGTCAAAGTTCGGATTTGCCTTTTTTAGTAACCCTTGACATTCAGGGCTTAGGTGAGTTAGAGTCACAGACTTTCCTAAATCAATATACTTGTCCATGATCCGTTCTAGGGCTTCAATGCCTGAATGATCACTTACACGACTTTCTATAAAGTCTATTTCAATATTCTCAGGATCTTGCTTAACATCGAACTTCTCCGCAAAGGACTGCGTAGAGCCAAAAAATAGTGGTCCCCAAATTTCATAAACCTTGGTGCCATTTTCCTTGATAGATTTTCTAGCCCGAATGCGTACGGCATTATCCCAAGCAAACTTCAATGCACTCATGATGACACCCGCTATAACAGCAATAGCGAGGTCTTGCCATACAGTGATAGCACTTACAGTGATTAATACGATGGCGTCTGCTAAAGGGATCTTTCGAATGATACGAAAGCTTGACCATGCAAATGTTCCTATAACTACCATGAACATAACGCCTACTAATGCAGCAATAGGTATTTGCTCAATGAGAGGTGCGCCAAAAAGAATGAAGGATAAAAGCCCTAATGCCGCAACTAGACCTGACAGGCGACCACGACCTCCTGAATCTACGTTGATGATACTTTGGCCGATCATTGCACAGCCACCCATTCCTCCAAACAAACCATTTAGGATATTTGCTGAGCCCTGAGCAATACATTCTCTATTACCGGAACCTCTAGTTTCCGTGAGGTCATCTACAAGGTTTAAGGTCATTAAACTCTCTATTAGCCCCACTGCAGCGAGTAAAACTGCGGTTGAAAGTACAGTGCCCCAGTGCCCCTGTATGGTTCCTAGAACATTGAATATTTCAAATTGGAAGCTAGGTAGACCACCTTTAAGGCCTTCGCCGCCACCTTCACGAATGAAGGAACCTACTGTACTGACATCCAGGCCGCCACCTATAGCAATACCTGCTACTACGATAATACCTACGAGGGCAGCAGGAACTACCTTAGAAACCTTAGGTAAGAGCCACATAATAGCCATAGTTAACCCTACCAGTCCGAGCATTGTATATAATTCTACACCCTGAATCCACTGTTTTTCTCCACCAATTACACGCTTAAACATCCCCAATTGACTTAAGAAAATCACAATAGCTAGGCCGTTTACAAAACCCATCATCACAGGGTGGGGGATAAGCCTAACAAATTTACCGAGCTTAAATAAACCAGCAAGAATTTGTATTCCACCTACAAAAAGTAGAGTGATAAAGAGCCAGTATAAGCCAAGGTTATCCGTAGGTACAGAAAGCTCAGAGCCTACCATGTTACCCTGTTGAATTAGGTGAACCATAACAACGGCCATAGCACCCGTGGCGCCAGAGATCATTCCAGGACGTCCCCCAAATAAACTGGTAATCAATCCCATCATAAATGCCCCATATAGTCCAACGAGTGGATCAATACCTGCGACAAAGGCAAATGCAACGGCTTCAGGAACTAGTGCTAAAGCAACAGTAATTCCTGATAGAATATCGTTTTTAGGGTTTCCTACAAAAGAGTTAAATAATCTTTTCATCAGTGTGTTGCCAAATTTTAATCAAGCGGCAAAACTAAGGTTTATAAAAAGAAAGGGCGGCCTTGAGGCCGCCCTTTTGTGGTACTTAAGTTAAATTCGAATTACTTCTGATTACGCTGGCGTAAATAGTCATTGAGTAGTTTGAGTTCCTTTAAGTTATTCGCATCTCGCTTGACAAGATCCAATCTTAATGTAGCACTATAAAAATCATCTGCTTTGTCGAAAGCCCCCGTCATTGTGCAAGCTAGGATCAGGTTGTTGTATAGATCTGGAGCTATCTTTTTATTAATTCGTGCTTTTTTATCATTAAAGTCAGCTTCATTTAAAGCTTCTTCCCATAATTGAATAGCAGCTGAGAGTTTTTCTAAACTCTTTTCTGGACGAGATGAAAGCATGTCATAACCTTCTTTGGCATCGTACATCGCATTTTCTAAATCGTCATATGCGCCTTTTTTATTTTTTACGTAGATGACTTCTATGTCCCTAGATTGTATGGTAGTTCCTAGTTTGTCATTAAGCATCCATTGAATCCTATTCATGTTGTCTTCAACTGTTTTAGAATAAAGCTTAACAACGTGCGATATAGCAGTCGTTGAAGGGTGACTTCGTTTCTCCTGAGTACTAGCATAGGTCTTGTAATCAGCGACCACATTAGGTACCTCATCAAATATGATGGTTCCGTCTGGATGAACAGCTCTCAAAGACATACTATGACGGTATTTAAACGTCCAGTGCGACCTGACTTTGGTTTCTTCAACCTTAGTTTTAATATTAACCTCCTTGTATTCTTTTTTTACAACTACTGGCTCGTCATTTTCGAATCCAAATAAGTGCACTTCAATCTGAACACCAGCTTGATCTTGCTCTAATCCTTCAACACGTAAATAAGTACTAGAAAGTTGTTCTTCGTTGAATAATTTCTGATGGGTAACTTTTCTTTTGATAGGTTTAGCAGGTGGATAATATGGACGAGGTGGCTGCGGTTTGCCATTGTCTAACACCTTTTTTTCAATGATTTTACCTACGGAGCTTTTGTTATTCCATGCTTCGATGTCGTGCTCGTAATTGTCCAATAACTCGTCATGTGCCGCTTTTGAAGCTGCTTCAACATCCGGATACTGAGAAAGTTTCAACTGGTATTCTTCCTCCGCTGCGGCTAGGTCTGCATCAATTTCCAGTTTGTAATCTAGAATAGCAGTGCTATGGTATCCCATTCCTTCTTCAAGATGAATAGAAGGTGGTTGTATATATTTAATATTAAGTTTCTCTTTTTGCATATTTTGACCAAAGGCGAATGTGCAAAGACTGAGTAGGGTTAGTGCAGTAATATGTTTCATAAACTTTTTTTGTGTTTTTTAAATCTAAGCATCTAGTTTAAAAATCGTCTTTTAAATAGGTTGAAACGAATAACTAGGCTCACAACGATTTATTTAGCAGCCATCTTAGTTCTCTGCTCAGTAATCTTCTTGTCGGCTATATATTCGTCAAACTCAACCATCTTATCCATAACTCCTCTTGGGAATACTTCAATGATGCGATTTGCGACAGTTTGATTTATGGTGTGGTCATGTGAACTGAATATCATAGTCCCCTTGAAATCTCGCATTCCGTTATTCAACGCCTGAATACTTTCAAGATCTAGGTGGTTTGTAGGTTCGTCCATAAATAGCAAATTAGCTTGTTGAAGCATCATGCGACTAAGCATACATCTAACTTTCTCTCCTCCCGATAGAACGGTAGAGCTCTTAAAGACCTCTTCTCCTGAGAAGAGCATTTTACCCAAGAATCCACGGACAAAGACCTCGTCTTTATTATCTGGTGAGTATTCTCGTAACCAGTCCATGAGGTTATCATCAGATTGGAAGAAGTCGGCATTTTCATTAGGTAAATAGGCGGAAGAAATGGTTTGTCCAAACGAAAAACTACCTGAAGTGGCTTGTTGATTTCCAGAGAGAATTTCTAGTAGTACCGTTATGGCCCTATGATCATCAGAAATCAATGAAACCTTATCACCTCTGTTCAGTTTAAAAGTCACATTTTGGAACAAAACGTTGCCTGCATCATCATTGGCTGAAAGGTTGTCGACTTCTAAAATTTGGTCACCAGCATCGCGATTTTGATCGAATATAATTGCAGGATAACTACGTGATGAAGCTTGAATATCATCAACATTTATTTTCTCCAACATTTTTTTACGCGAGGTAGCTTGTTTACTTTTTGAGGCATTTGCAGCAAACCTAGAAATGAAGTCTTGTAACTCTTTACGTTTGTCCTCTGCTTTTTTGTTTGCGGATTGTCGTTGGCGCAGCGCAAGTTGTGAACTTTCATACCAGAAAGTATAGTTACCTGTATATTGTTTTATTCTTTTAAAATCAATATCGGCGATGTTTGTACAAACGGTATCCAAGAAGTGACGATCATGGCTTACAACAATAACAGTGTTTCTAAAGTCTATCAAAAAGTCCTCCAACCATGAAATGGTCTTAAGATCTAAATCATTTGTAGGCTCATCCAGAATAAGAATATCTGGATTTCCAAACAAGGCTTGTGCGAGCAGTACGCGAACCTTTGTAGCACCTTCCATGTCTTTCATTAGGGTATAGTGGTCCTCCGTGGTAATGCCCAGGCCACTTAGCAAGTTGGCCGCATCACTCTCTGAGTTCCAGCCGTCCATTTCTTCAAACTGTACTTCCAAGTTCGCAGCGATCAAACCGTCCTCTTCATTGAAGTCTTCCTTCATGTAGATTGCTTCTTTCTTCTGCATGAGCTCCCACAAGGGTTTATTACCTTGAATGACCGTATTGAGCACCGTTTCCTCGTCAAAAGTAAAATGATCTTGAGAAAGCACAGACATGCGTTTTCCGGACTCTAAAGAGACGTTCCCTGAGTTAGGGGCCATTTCATCGCTTAAAATTTTTAGAAACGTAGATTTTCCAGCACCATTAGCACCAATTAATCCATAACATCTTTCACCGTGAAATTTGATGTTAACATCCTCAAAAAGAACTCGTTTACCAAACTGGAGAGTCACATTGTTTACGTTCAGCATGCTGCAAATAATTTGGCGCGAAGGTACAAAGTCTTCATGTTATCTGATAATTACCTTAACAATTTGTTAGGATATACATGGTACGCTTAGTACTAACTTTAAATTATGAAAAAACTCTTTGCTTTTGTCTTCTCTGTGATACTGCTGGCATCTTGTCACAGCGTTAATTACGCGGATCCACAGCCTGTGTTTTGGCCGAGCGTTCCATCTTTCCCTAAACAACTTCAAGGCAGTTATCCGTTAATGGGAGCGCAAGATGGGCTGGTAGTTGGTAAGCAAACCATTAGGATCAAAGAGGACCGTACTTACACCTTAGGGGAGGACCTGATCTTAAAAAGGTATCAGGGCTACTGGATCGTGTCCATAATGCAAGAAGAGAACAAAGGTTGGGAAGTCTATGCAGCAGATAAGAACAAAGGCATTAAAAAAACTACACTTCGCAAGGATGAGATGTTTAAGCTCAACGAATTATTAGGAAGAGAAGTGGTATTCTACGACGCTGATAACGAGGAATTACCGCTTGAGATCAAAAGGCGAGAGTTTAAGAAAATATTGAAAGCCCATTTCGAAGGAGTCGAAATAAAATAATAGGTAATGTGGTTAATGTTTGATGACCAGTAGGTGCTCATAACATGCTTTCTCATGCTACCACATTACTTTAGTCCAACCGCTTCCGTATTTATCCCATAAATAATGCACGGTATAAGTACCGGTAGGCAGGTATATTAATTCAGGCACGTTATCAGGAGTTGCTATCCATATGCGTTGACCCAGAGTATTATATAGTTCGGCTTTTAGGAGTTGCGTTGGCCAATCAGATTTTAACATTCGTGGGTGAACATTAAGCTCGTCTATTTGCTCACTTATTCCAAAAGGAAGACCTGTTGTTAATTGCTGGGAAGTCGTGTCTACCTTTCCGCATCTAAATGCGTATTGAGTTATAGTATATGTCCCGTTTGTATTATACGTATGAGTTGGGTTGAGATCTGTAGAAGTATACCCATCATTGAAATCATAGAATATAGAATCTGCATAGGCACTCGTATCCGTAACACTAACGGTTACGGAATCTGTTAAGAGCTGCGCGGTGAATCCTGCGTTCACATCAAAGTCTCCAACGTTCCACAGGCTTAAAGAATCATAAACCATGTTTTTAGCCGCTTGTCTAATAGCTAGTGCTTGCCCAGCACTTAGATTACTATCAAAGAGTATGTTCAAAGGATTCTCCCTTGTGATCAGTGTGAAGAAGGTACATGCTGCGGCATAGGTTCCAGCGAGCGATGGATGGGAGTTGTCGGAAGTATAAAGCTCTATGGTCGTATCAGTGTTTCTAAGGTATCGCCATACAGTGCCAACTGGGCTAAGGTAGGCATCGTTAGAATCTGACATCATACGGTAACGAAGGTGGAGTAGGGAGTCCATTCCTTCGTAGGTGCACAGGGGTGGAAAGTTGATACAGTTTGACTGATCGCCGTACTTTCGTCCCCAAGTCCTGAAAAAGACGGGTTGTGCACAAGGGACAATACTCCGACAGCTGTCCACTAGTTCGTTCGCATAGGGTAGCGTTTGAAGGTTGAATTGTCCCATGGGGAATGCAGGCTCTTGGCTTTGTGCTTGAAAGACGACATAGTCCCAGTTTTCATTGCCCATTGCCGCATAGGTAGCTGCACTTGTGGAGTGCTGGTAAAGGGTTCCTCCACCCACTGTTTGCGCCGCGGCGTCTAAGGCTATTCCGGCTGAGTTTGCTACGTCTTCAACCATGCCTTGGAGGTTGTTTGCTGAGGTATAACTGTTCCCTATGAAGAGCACTTTAGTTTGTGCTGTTGAGGCAATGGTGAGTAATAATGCTAGGAGAATCGGACGCATGTACAGTTGTTTAGACGGGAACAAGTTAGGAATAACAAATCTAGCTTGGATCCTAAATGGGATTAACTGAACTTTGACATTCAAAAGAACTAAAAATGACGGTAGTCGAAGTGGTGGCAGGGGTTATAACGGATTGTCATGGACATGTTTTTTGCGTTCAACGTGGAGAAAATCCCAAGACCTATATTTCAAAGAAATGGGAATTTCCGGGAGGTAAATTGGAAGCTGATGAATCACATGAACAAGCACTTATTAGAGAGCTTAAAGAAGAATTAAGTATTGAGGTAGGAAGCTTAGAATTTTTCCTCACGGTCGACCATAGGTATCCTGATTTTAGATTAATCATGCACGCCTATAAATGTAAAATAGTTCTTGGATCTCCCGTGCTCACAGAGCATCTGGAGTCAAAGTGGTTGAATGTAGGAGATCTGAATGAGTTAGACTGGTCAGCAGCAGATATACCCATTGTAAAAAAACTCTAACTCAATATCAAATCTCTAACGTTATTTACCGGGAGAGTGTAAGACTGGGACAGGTAACGCCAAAAACTTGATTTTAGATTGTACTATTAAATCAATAGATGTAATTTGAATATTTAAATG
>CAJWFD010000033.1 GCA_913031435.1 uncultured Cryomorphaceae bacterium | reverse complement strand
AAGAGCTTTTACCAAAGCAGAACTTATTTTCATTTTAAGAAAAACTAATTTTATTAAATATGAGATAAAACGGAAATGGGCTTTTAGATTTTTAATAGTGATATCTGTTAAAGAGTAGTAACCTAGCCTTTCTCTAACAGTGTTAGAGCAATTCGAATCTTTCCGTAGTCTATTAATCCTTCTAGGAATACAAAGTACTTTTTGAGTTCTACTGGATTTTCTAAAATCTCTTTTGCTTCTTTTACCTGAGTAATCTCCTCGTCCGAGACAAACTCATTGAGGTCAACAGGCTTCCCTTCCAAGTATATTTTACAAAGGTGGGAGATAATGGTTGTTGGCTGAAGTTCACGCTTTTTAGCGATCTCTTCGACACTTAGACCTTCTTTATAAAGCTTGTAGCTACTTGAAAAAGTATCCTTTTCTCCACGATTACTTTGATTTATATAGGCGTTAATTTCTGTCAAGAAAGACGCACCATAGGTATCCATCTTGTGAGCACCGACCCCTGAAATGTTAAGCATGTCCTGTTCAGTACGCGGCATATGTTTTTCCATTTCCTTAAGGGAAACATCATTGAAAATGAGGTAGGCAGCAATATTTTTCTCCGCAGCAATAAACGCACGGTGTTTCCGTAAATGTTCAAAAAGCCCAATGGGATTGGTTTTATTCTTGGCTTGACGTTTACTGTCCTTTGTCTTTTTTGCTACGAATGTTCGATCGACCGGTAACGTTAATTTTACCTGACGACCCTTAAAGAGTACATCGTGAGATAATGGAGTCAATTCAAGTGCATTGTTTTTATGAAACGCTACCTCAGCAAATCCCTGGTTGATAAGCTGAATGATATATTGTTGCCAGTGTGCCCAGGATAAATCCCTACCGATACCATAGGTCGCTAATGTATTTAGCCCATGGTCTAATACATGTGTATTTTGCGCACCTCGAAGCACGTCAATTATTCCGCCGATCGCTTCTTTTTCTTTTGCCCTAAACAGTGTGGACAACGCTTTTTGCGCAATGACAGTTCCATCAACGAACTGCGGTGGGTTTTTACAGATATCACAGTTGCCACAGTTTTTATCTAGCATCTCTCCGAAATAGCTCAGAAGAATTTTTCTCCTGCAGGAGCTGGCTTCTGAAAATTGCTGCATACGCTCGAGTTTTGCGATTTGAACCTTCTCGTTTACTGCACCCGAAGCAAATTTCCGTAGTTGAATAACATCAGCATAGCTATGAAAAAGAATTGCCTTTGCCTCAAGTCCATCTCGTCCACCTCGCCCGATCTCCTGGTAGTAACCTTCGATGTTCTTCGGCATGTTGTAGTGAATCACATAGCGCACATTGGACTTGTCTATACCCATTCCAAAGGCTACAGTGGCACATACGATCTTAATTTTATCACAAATAAAGGCATCTTGAACAGCACTTCTTTCTATAAAATCTAATCCTGCATGGTAGGCTTCGGCACTATGTCCAAGGCTCTTTAGTTTACTAGCAACTTGCTCCGTCGTTTTACGACTGAGGCAGTAAATGATTCCTGATTCGTTTGAGTTATTCTTTACGAAATCACCAATTTTTTTCATGCGATCAAGCCCTACTCTAACGTCAAGACTAATGTTTGCGCGATCGAATGAAGAAATGAATTGATCAGCTTCAGGAATACAAAGTTGAGCCTTTATATCTTGTCGCGTAGCCTTGTCTGCAGTTGCTGTGAGCGCTATGATTGGCGTATTTGGAAGGGTCTCTTTTAAAAAACCAAGTCTTTGATAAGAAGGTCTAAAGTCATGACCCCAACTAGAGATACAATGTGCCTCATCAACCGCGATACATGAAATACATTCTTCATTTAAAATCTGACTAAGAAACGATAGACTCTCTGGAGCTACATACAATAGCTTTAACGTCTTTAGCGCGACTTGTTCGAGGATGGTTTGTTGAGTCTTAGGATCTTGAGAACTGTTGAAAAAACTTGCCGAAATTCCATTTGCATTGAGTCCATCTACTTGATCCTTCATCAATGCGATGAGTGGCGAAATCACAATCGTGAGTCCGTCAAAGACTAATGCGGGTATCTGAAAGCAGAGTGATTTTCCACCACCAGTGGGCATGATTACTAGGGTATCTCTCTTGTCAAGTACGTTATGAATAATGTCTTCTTGTAGCGGACGAAAAGTATCGTATCCAAAATATTTTTTTAAGGACGGGTGTATATCTAACTTTTCTGTTCGCTTCATGAATCTACTAAAATTGGAGACAAGGACTTAATTGATGTATTTTGCGAGTATAAAAATACAACCTCAATGCCCGTTTCATTCTAGAGAATGAATTATCTATAACTTTTATTAATGTAATACATGGGGTTAAACCTTTGACAGATGAAGATATTATTAGTCCTATTAAGTGGGGTTTTTTTAACCTTTTTAGTGAGCCAGATCTATTTATATCGAAGTAGCCACAACATCGAAGACTATAAATATGAAGTCATAAAAGCTTACGCAGATTTTGAGGTTAGAAAGTATGAGGCGAGCTTATTTACGTCTATTGAATTAGATACTGATGACTATAAACAGGCTTCAAGCAAGGGTTTTTCTGCTTTAGGTGGCTATATCTTCGGCAAGAATGAGGACAAAGAACAAATTTCTATGACTTCTCCTGTGGCTATGTCTTTGGAAGAGGAGTCGACAATGATGTTCTTAGTTCCTAAAAAGTATACGAAAGACAACTTGCCAAAGCCTCAAAATCCAAACATTAAGTTTATTGAACTACCAGAAAAGATGATCGCGGCCATTAGATTCGGTGGATGGGCGAGTAATGAAAAAATAGCGCTCTACAGATTAGCCCTAGAGGAGTTGCTGGAGAAAAATGGAATTAAGCACACAGGTAGGTTCTCCGTTCTGGGATACAACCCTCCTTATGAATTCTTATTTCGGAGAAATGAAATTATCGTAGAATTGGAGACCATTTTAAAATGAGTCTTTCCTGAATCTTTGTTGATATTCATCTCCTCAACATCCAACTGCTCCACTTCTAAATTCCTCAAATAGGTGTGTGGTACTTTTCTCACGGCTTGAAAATCCTAATGCTGCAAGTGCTATGAAAAGAAGTAAATTTTTCAGTTGACTAATTGTTGTTTTTAATGGTTGAAATGAATTTTTTTGAGGTGAAAACATAACAACTCAATTTCTTTGGTCTTCACGTTTGTAAGTGAATGGTATTGAACTAGGATAGTTCACAGCTTATATATCAAAAGCACTATTGTAACTTGCAATGCCCCTTAGCGAATCCCAAACATGAATCCATTAGAGCATTCTTCATCGAAGATGGAAGAAGAGATCGAAAGAACATTGCGTTATTTCGAATTTTTCAAGCATCCTCTGTATCTTGAGGAGATACACACTTTTTTGAGGGTGAAGACTTCTTTGGGTGATTTAGAAAAAGCCCTTAAGCCTCTTGTTGATTCGCAGCTTGTGATGCATTCAGAAGGACTTTATGCGCTACACCACGATCATATTCAGTTGAGAACGGACTGTGAAAAACTGAACTTATCTAGACTGAAAATAGCTCGAAGAATAGGAAAATTCATTCAGTCATTTCCTTATGTCCGGGGAGTATACCTATCGGGTTCACTTTCAAATATGGGTATGCAACACTCCTCAGATGACTTGGACTTTTTCATTATTACCAAGACTGGTCGAGTCTGGTTAGCGAAGCTTTTTTTAATTGGCTTTAAAAAGCTATTCTTATTGAATTCTGAAAAATACTTCTGCATCAATATGTTGATGGACGAGAAGAGATTGGAACTAAAAAAAAGAAACCTCTACACGGCTGTAGAAGCATCGTCGCTTCAACCACTAACCCATCCAGAAATAATGGCGTACTTTCTAAATCAGAACAAGTGGTTATCAGATTATTTACCAAATTTCACTTGTCCGATCAAACCTCGTCCTCCCGAGATTTATAGTAAATGGACAGAAATAATCTTTGAGGTTGTGGGTGCTCAAAAACTAGAAGATTGGGCTAGAGCTAGATTTGAAAATCACATGGTAGTAAATGCAAGCGGAGCGTCAGGTTATTACGAGGCAGAAGCCCATTCGTCCGCCTACTTTCCTGATAGCGTGGAACAAAGATTAATGGACCATTATAATACAAGTAGTAAATAACATGATGAGAAAACAAATCGTTATCAGTGTCCTAGCGGGGGGATTATTTTTTGTGATCGCCTTTCTACGCCCTGCCTGCTATGAAGCAGAGACAGTCTTCTTTGTTCCTCTTACATTGCTTGAAAAGCAGATTGAGCAAAATGGAATTGGTTTTGGTTCGCCTATTGAGGTGGATGCGCATTTGGAATTATTGAATAGCCAGAGCTTGAAATCTGCATTGATGAGTAGGCATGGTGCAGACTTCTCTTTGGAGATTAGTAAAACAAGAAATGGCGCTGTTCAAGTCATTGCCCAAGCTAGTGATCCTAAAGTTGCTGCAGACATTGCGAACGGTGCCGTACATGCTGCAGACTCTATCAAACAGCGTATGCTTCGCCAAAATGTGGGCATGAGTTTCGACGTAATACAAGGGAGGACCTCGTCATTGAAAAAACAAGAACAGGTGTTACGTGAAGGGTTAGACTCTCTTCGTTTAGAAGCGCAAACAGATTCTTTAGCCCTTGTCGCATTGGTTTTTAGAAAGGAACGTCAATACGGAAGCGTGGTAGTCGAGTTGACTAAAAACGAACGCAAGCTTGAAGACTTAAAAGAATACTTGTACGCGCCAGCTCCAGAATCTTATGTGATTTCAGAAGCTCTAGAAACACCTAAACGATCGGGAATTCCTGCATGGGCCATAGGTCTCTTATTTGGGCTTGTGGTCTTCATATTTCAACGTGCAGTCTCCTCAGGTATTCTGGTGTCAAAACACAACTAACCATTGCTCACCAAGCAGATAAATACCGCGTTAACGCTGTCCATTATTATAGGACTCTCCGTGACGCTGTATACTGATTTTTATTGGGAGGCGATTTCTGCATTCATCGCTGCTCTGTCATCCGCATGGTGGATATGGAAACGTCAATGGGAGCATACGGGGTATTTACTTCTTGCAATACTGCTTCCTCTTTCGGTAAAAGTCAGTCTCTCTTTTGGCGACCTGCATCTACCCGCGGAGGCATTGACCGTCGTACTTGCCTTCGTCACGCTATTAAGACTCCTAGTACCTCTTAATCTCACTCTAATAAAGAAGCACCCATTACCTCTGTTGTGGTTGTTAAGCTTTATTCCTGGAATCATGATGTCAGAAATGCCACTGGTAAGTCTTAAGTTCTGGGTCATTAACGGATTATTTGTCTTCACCTTTTATTACGGGTTCTTGCTCATGGCAAGCCGCGGCAACCCTTTACCTATGGTGCCTTTTATGATGGCGTTAGTTCCCGTTCTAATGGTAGGCTTGGCTCAATTCATAAAGTTCGATTTCAATCCGGTAACCATTTCTGGACTCTATAAGCCCTTTTTTTACAGCCATACTATGCTAGGGGCGAGTCTTGCATTAATAGCCGGGTACTCTTGGAGGTCATCTAAAAACCAAAAATACTGGAGGTTCATAGCCGCCTTTGCTGCTCTACTTGTCGTCTTAACCGGATCACGTGCTGCTTTATGGTCTTTAGCTTTTATGCTAGTCATTTGGGCACTAATGCACTTGTCCCAGCTCTGGCGCTGGCTTTTACCGGTCACTCTTTTGGTGGTTTACTTCAGCTTGTTCGGCACTGCGAAAATCCAGGAATCAATACGCTATAACTCGTTCGAAAGTCATGACCCTCAAGCTACTTTGTTAGAGACAAGTATGTCCGTAACAAACCTTCAAACGGATGCTAGTAATATGGAACGACTCAATAGATGGGTGAGCGCCCTGCGCATGTTTGAGGAGCGTCCTATGTTTGGTTTTGGACCGGGCAGCTTTCAATTCACTTACCTTTCCTTTCAAGAAAAAAGTTTAGAAAATAGGTTAACCGTACGCAACCCGGATTCTCCACCACCCGGCTCAGGTGGGAGTGCACATTCAGAAATCCTACTTCAACTCAGTGAGAACGGAATAGGGACGGTAATTATATTTTTAGTCATGATCGGCCGCTGGGTCTACTTCGGGTTTTTAAGAGGAACTCTTGATTCTCCACGAACAGCCCTGTTCTTAGCATTGAGTACCTATCTGTTTCATATGCAGTTCAATAATTTTTTAAATCAGCCAGCATTCGCCTTTCTTTTTTGGGGATGCGCAGCCTATTTTGACCACCAATTAAGACGCGACAACCATGAGTTATTACCGTGAAGTAGGACAGTATTACGATAAGGATGCAGTAGATTTCGAACGTCGCTATCACCTTAATCCGGCGTTGCAAAGAATTAGACAGAGCTTTCGCGAACGTGTGAAATTACATCCACAATCCACAGTTTTGGAAGTTGGTTTTGGGCCTGGGTTTGATTTGGTTCATTTTGCAGAGCAATTTCCAGAACAACAGTATTATGGTATTGATATATCAGAGGAAATGGTGCGCCTGACTCAGGAGAAAATTGATACTGGGAAGTTAATAAACGCACAAGTTGCTCCGGGGAGTGTAGAGCATTTAAACACCTTGTTTCCGGAGATTAAATTTGACATGATCTATGTCTTTTTTGGGGCGTTAAACACCGTAGACGACCTTAGTCATGCGATGTCATGTCTACGCAATGTCCTAAAACCAGGTGGTCGAATGGTACTTACTTTTGTCAATAAATATTACCTAGCCGGTACTTTGATAGAATTACTTAAAGGCAAACCTAAGAACGCCTTTGCCCGTTGGCGTCGAGTGTGGGGTGGCTATTCACCGACGAATTATTTAGCCAGCAAATGCTATGCACCAGGAAGTATTTGTGAAAAAGTCGCGTTGCCATTAACCTATAGCAGGGGGTACAGTATTGTTTACCCAGCATGGTATTACCACAAGCTTCATAAGATACTGCCCAACGCTCTGTTACATATGCTTTGGAGCATAGATGACGCTGTTTCGTCTACAAAACTTGGCACTTTTGGCGAGTACATGTTGTACGAATTTCAGTCATCTGAGACTTAGCTTTAGGAGCGTTCAGAAAGAACTTTAAGCGTCTTAGTGATGAGCTGATCGAGATCAGGATCAACAGCTTTATAGGAGTCTTTCCAAGCGGAGTGCATTGTAGTCACTGGTGTATTTGAAGTCAGTGCTTCCGTTACCGTCTTGCCATGCTTTTTGACCAATTCCTTTTCTTCTATTTGCTTGACATCAAGGCCTAAAATCGCTCCTATTTTCCTTGCGAATTCTAACTGAGAGATGGGTGCGAAACCAAATAAATTATAGACTTCCCCTCTGCTACCATGCGTAGATACGTGGAGTAATTGACCTGCGCAGTCCTCTAATGATATGATGGACATTTGCTGGTGCCCATCACCATAATAGGGTACGTGGCCGGTCTTTAGCGCTGGGCGGTAAAAAAAATGTTCAAACCAAGAATCCGATCCTAAAATCCAAGCTGGTCTAGCTGTTCGGACATCTAAAATAGCCTCGGCTTCTTCTTTTCTCGTAAAGGGGCGCTCGGCATATTCATAAGCCCTAGCATAGGCAATGGGCGAGAGAGGTTGTTCTTCGTTTGCGATAGCAACTGTATTTCCATACATCAGCGTTCCGCTGCAGTACACCACTGTTGGAGCTTTAGGTAAGTTCTCGAAAACACTGCGAAGCCGGACATTAGCTAGGTAACCTTGTTTTGCGGCTGCTCTGCGACTACGATCTGTTCTCCCAGCGAGTCGGGCACAATGGAATACCGTATCGGGAGGATAATCAACGAATTTTTGTACCTGAATCTTTCCTAGTGAAGACATGAAAAAATTTGTATTCTGCATAATCCAGGGAAGAATAGTGCGATGCCCTAATGTGGATATTCTACCTAAAAATCCTCCATCACGATGTTTTTGAATAAGCAGTTTGGTGAGTTGCGCACCCACATAACCCGTGGACCCCAATACCCAAATCTCCTTTTGTTGCTTTAATGGTTTCATCTTTAAGGAAATACCCAAAACACAATGACTGAGATGAGTGATTATTGCTTTATGAAGCTCCGTTGTGCGCTCTGACCATTTTGCTCATTAGTTATCATGCATTGGTAAGTGCCGGGAGCTAAATGTGTTGTTTGGATGATATTAGTGACTTCTTGTAAGGTCTCAGATTTTACTAGTTTTCCAGTAATGTCAAAAATCTGAAGGGAGGCAATATTAAAAGGTTGTACAATATGGAGTTTATCGTTAGTGGGGTTTGGATACAGCTCAATGGATGCAGCTTCTAATTCCTCTTTGCTTAACGTGCTGCTTTGGTAAACGCGAACATAATCTACAATCATAGGACTTTGAGTAAATGACGCTGCAATATTAGATTGAACAGCCACATTAAAGAGCAAGTATTGTGGATCGTCAAAAGGCCAGGTATTTGCGTTACGCGTACCTGGTTCATAGGTATAGTGAATCACGCTGTCTACGCTAAATACCATTTTCGTAGGTGTCCACTCTACGGCATACGTTTTAAAACCAGTACTGACTCCATTGATATATTGACCCCCTTTATTCTGGGTACCTCCATAGCTAGATGGAGTGTGCATCGCGCTTGAAATGTAGTTTTGATTGTCCCCCCAATGCTCCATGATGTCAACTTCGCCACAAGCAGGCCAGCCAGTAGTGCCGAAGCCTTTTGTTTCCCAGTAGGCACCTGTTTCCGTTATGTTTTGGCCAAGCATCCATAAGGCAGGCCATGTTCCAACACCAGTGGGTAATTGGGCTCTGATTTCAACACGTCCATAGGTGAAGGCAAATTTTGAGTTTAGCCTTGCAGAGGTATAATTTTTAGTCACTCCTTGATCTGTGAAAGTTTCTTTTAGCGCTCTCAAGTAAAGCTTGCCACCGTTCACGCTTGTATTGGTGTCCCTGTCTGTGTAGTGCTGAATTTCTCCGTTCCACCAGCTTTGGCCATTGTTCGGAAGAAGGGTTTGATGAAACCAATTATTGGTATCTACACTACCATTAATATTAAATTCATCTGACCATACTAACGTATCAAAAGTTTGTGCGGTAGCATGGCATGTCAAGAAAAAGGAAAATAGAAAAGCGAACGATCTCACGAATTGACTGGGTTTTTAGGGTTTGCTAGAATGACTCAAAATCAAAGGTATGGTGAACTGGGTATGAAAATACTTTACAAAAGTCACAAATCCTCCTTTCTACTGGACAATGGTTGGACAAAATGCTCTTGTAAGGTTCTACGTCAGATCATTGGACGGTTTTAGTGTCCTACGGGTCCTATGATGCCTGCTTCTAGGGTTATGTCAATGAAATTTTGACTGGGTGTAATAGGGCAAGAGTATCCATCGCTATAAGCGCAATATGGGTTGTAGCATTGATTGAAATCTATGATTAAGGTCTCACCAAGGCTCTTTGTGAGGTCAAGAAATCTCCCCGTACCATACGTAGATATCCCCGTGGTTAAATCCTTAAAAGGTAGAAATAGATGGTCTGCATATTCTGGCAATACTTTTAGTCGCAGGCTCTCATAGACCTCTAATTCGTACTCCACCTTGTCAATCGTAAAATGAGCAATACCATAAGTGCGGTATTTTTTGCTTTTCCCGGAAGAGGTTGACATATCAAACGGTTGAGCATTTGGCGTTAATTCTAACCGTGCTTTAACGCGATACTTCGCCTGGTAAGGATAAAAATCATGCTGAATAAAAGCGTTGCGATCTTTTTCGCTTAACGGGCTATCACTAGAATCTCTATATTGTCTGTTTAGTTCATCTCTAAATTTTAACACCTCAATTCTATCGTCGGTAGCAAGCGGGACCAATTCAGATACAATCTCATTAGGCACCTCAAAGCTCAAGCTGTAATGGTCAATTTTATAGCCTTGTAGTGTTTTTACAACGACCCCAGTGCCTCTGCAGCGTCCCATATGTTCAGAGTCAAGACGTTCGCTAAACCACAATACTCCAGAGTGGGAGTACCATCTGCGCTCTACGGGTGAAAAAGTCCAGGCATTTCCGCGTTTAAAGTAAGGTGCTGCCCATTTTTTAAATGCTGAAACGGTCCAATACTCTTCACCATCTGTCCCCTCAAAAACACTCTCGTCCGAGGCAAATGCTCCAAAATACGTCGAAGAATCAGCTTGAGCAGCAGCTTTATGCCATGTGTCAACCATATCGTTGAGTGCATGCTGTTGTTCTACATCTTGAACCGGTGATTGCTTTGTGTTAATTCCCTTTAGATCCTTGTTAAAATCTTTATCACTCTGGGCTTTTGCGTAAATCCCACAACCAACTAACATGGCAAGTAAAATATGTCTTTTCATCAAAAAAAATATTGGCTGAAAATTTACGATTATTTTCGGACCATAATGATATCCGTATGTTGTCTGTGCACAAAGCTTGTTAAAGACATCATTCAAGTATAGCATCTTTTAGTGCTACCAGAGAAGTGGAAATGATGTTTTGGAATTAGGCTGCGCGTAGCTATTTAGTCGCATCTTTGCAAAATGGAACACAAGAGCGGCTTCGTTAACATCATTGGTAACCCTAACGTAGGTAAAAGTACCTTGATGAATGCTATGGTAGGTGAGCGGTTAAGCATCATCACACCAAAAGCACAAACCACCCGTCACAGAATTTTTGGGATCTTAAACGAACCAGAATATCAAATTGTTTTTTCGGATACCCCCGGGGTTATTCAGCCTGCTTATAAAATGCAGGAGCACATGATGAAATTTGTATCAGAGGCTTTTGATGATGCGGATGTGTTTTTATACCTGGTTGAACCTGGAGATCGTGCGTTAAAGGATGCCGGTTTCTTTCAGAAATTATATACTACAGAATTACCCGTATTGTTGATTATTAATAAGATCGATACGACTGACCAGGAGAAGCTTGAGGAAGAGGTTGCCTATTGGAAAGAATCATTACCAACTGCTGAGATCATTCCAATTTCGGCGCTAGAGAAGGCCAATATAGATTATCTACTTCAGCGATTGTTGGCGCTCATTCCATTAAGCCCTCCTTATTTCGATAAAGAGGCCTTGACGGATAAAACGGAACGTTTTTTCGTTAGTGAGCTTGTTCGCGAGCAGATACTACTGAATTACAAAAAAGAAATTCCATACAGCGTTGAAGTTGATGTGGAAGAATTCAAAGAAGAAGAAGATATCATAAGGATACGTGCTATTATTTATGTAGCGCGCGATTCGCAAAAGGGTATCCTCATTGGACATAAGGGTTCCATGCTCAAGAGGGTAGGGATTGGAGCTCGTAAACAATTGGAAGCATTTTTCTCAAAGCAAGTCCATTTGGAGACCTTTGTGAAGGTGAAAAAGAATTGGCGCGATAACGACCTTCAGTTGAAGCGCTTCGGATACAAACAATAATAATATGAGCAATATAGTTGCCATCGTGGGACGTCCAAATGTTGGAAAGAGCACTATTTTTAATCGACTCGTTCAACGTCGTGATGCTATTGTAGATAGCGTTGCAGGAGTTACACGTGACCGCCACTATGGCAAGAGCGACTGGAACGGTAAGGAATTTTCGGTCATTGATACCGGAGGTTACATTACAGGGTCGGATGATATTTTTGAAAGCGAAATTCGTAATCAAGTAGAGCTTGCTTTGGACGAAGCATCTGTAGTACTTTTTGTGCTAGATCTTCAAGCTGGACTGACGGATTTTGATAAAATCATTGCGGATTTATTGCGCAAAACTGATAAACCAGTGGTGTATACGGTCAACAAGGTTGATAATGCAATGTTGGAGTTAGAGGCTACCGAATTTTATGGCTTAGGTATTGAGAAATACCATACCATTTCGGCGGTAAGTGGCGCAGGAACCGGTGATTTATTAGATGAGCTAGCTGGTCATATGGATGAAAATCCAGTCGATGATTTTGAGGGCCTCCCGAAGATGGCGATTGTGGGCCGTCCTAACGCTGGAAAATCTTCTATCGTTAACGCGTTGTTCGATGAGGAACGCAATATTGTAACTGCCATACCCGGCACGACAAGAGATACTGTAAACACAAGGTTTAACAAGTTTGGTTTTGACTTTATGTTATTGGATACCGCTGGTCTTCGCAAGAAGGGTAAGGTCCATGAAAACTTAGAGTTTTATTCTAACATGCGCTCCGTGCGCGCCATTGAACACGCAGATGTCTGTATGTTAGTTGTGGATGCAACGCGTGGGTTTGAGGCACAAGATTTATCGATCGTCTCTTTAGTGGAGAAGAATAAAAAAGGCCTCGTAGTTGTGGTCAATAAATGGGATATCGCCGCGAAGGATACCAATACTATTCGTGATGCAGAGGACCACATACGCAAGAAGTTGGAACCGTTTACGGATTTCCCGATTGTGTTTACCAGTGCTTTGACAAAGCAACGTGTATTAAAAGCTTTTGAAGAAGGTGTAAAGGTATACGACCGACGCAGACAGAAAATCTCAACTTCTAAGTTGAACGACACGATGTTGGACATCATTAAAGGCTTTCCGCCACCGGCAGTAAAAGGGAAATTTGTAAAAATAAAATTTTGTACACAGCTTCCTACGTATACGCCGCAGTTCGCGTTTTTCGCGAACCTACCGCAATATGTCAAAGAGCCTTACAAGCGCTTTTTAGAGAATAAAATGCGTCAAGCGTTTGACTTTCATGGAGCCCCTATTGAGATTTTCTTCCGTAAGAAGTAACTGTTATAACTGGTAACACACTACGGTGTTGCCTTGATTGATTACTACAACAGGAGCTCCTGATGAGGTGAATCTACCTGCTTTAGCCGCACTTCCTTGGAACTGCCCATAGGCTTCTCCGGTTTTTAAGTTAAAGACTTCGACCCTGTCTAGTGTAAAGGCAATTCCAGTACCTCCCGAATAACAGTCTAAAGTGAGTATGTCCTCTACTTCGGTTTCAGTAGATCCCGCGTTACTGCGAACAACAATCTGATCATTATTCCAAACGACTAGCCCATAGACTTGGCTGGATAATCCCATGACATCCTCTAGAGGATCTAATTTCGACGATGTAGTGCCGTCCCAATACTGTGTTTGTAGTTCTCCTTCACTATCTACCCTAATCACACTGGGAATTGCTCCGTCCATGATATTCCATGGTGATGGTGAGGCGGTTAATGTTGTCGTTTTGATCCTTACTTCACCCCGTCTATTAAGAACTATAGCCTGCTCGTCGGTTGAGGTAATTACATAGTCCTTTCCTTCTTTTTGAAATAGGAATGGAACTTGCGTTAAAGTAGCGGAGGCCGCATCTGTTTTCCAACCCTTAACGAGTTTACCGTCGCTCGTGTAGTTGTAGAGGTCTTGCCCAATGGGGACTAAGAATCTGTAATTCCTGTTTTTATCATAATCCACAACGGTCACACCGAGTGTGTTTTTACCCTTCAGGGCAATAGGATAGCCATCTACATCTCTACCTAATAAATCAATACAATGCAGTTGACTTGAGGTGGAAAAGAGAAGTTGAAATTTATTATTTTTAAATAAATCGATCTGGGTAATATCACCGACAATATCATTTTTCAAAGGCTTTTCCCATAGGATTTCTCCATTCTCATTAAGCCAATACAGCTTGTGCGTTTCGTCTTGAACAACAATATTCTTTGCTCCCGATCTGTGGTTTTTTACCAGCCAAGGCCCTTTTGTTACCTCCCCGGTAAGCGCAGTAGACCATAAATAGGTACTCACGTCACTGTCTTCTTCTTGCATAGTAAGGCTAGTCAAATTACCAAATGCAAGATCATTTTTAACATCTAGTACTCCGGTAATTATACTCTTCGACCAATTAGACCCTGAATCATCCCAATTCAGATAATTACTTGCCGCAGAAGAATTGGCTTGGAAAGCAATAGCGAAATGCCCCTTTTTATCAATACCATCTGCAAGTGAAGACAACCCACTCGTAGAGCCCCATGATTTTTTTAAATCCAATTCCCCAGTATAAACTTCTAAAGTCTGTGCTTCTCCTGATAGAAACAACCAGTCGTTTTGAATGATCCACGATGGATCACCAAGGTCACTGAAGAACCATCCAAAAAGAGCGTTTAGGGTGAATCGATGTTCGTTTTTAAACGTGCCCCTGGCGTGCCCATGAAACAAGGACTGTGTATCGCTTACCCTATTTAAGGCTTTTTCAACCGCATCAGAATTTTTTAGTTTTGCTGCGATCACGATGCTTTCTCCGTAGCCAATCCTTACAAAACTGCCGTCAAACCAAGAAGCGGTTTCAATGGTTTCCAAGCCGGCATTTTCTAAAATACTAATCGCCTTTTTCAGGCGTTGTGTTTTGCCTCTGTAAACATTGAAATCTCTGACCCATTCGATAGGATTACCCACGTCCATTTTAACAGCATAACTAGACGAGCCCGCTATAATACTGCTCACCTTGGCGCTTTTTGCTTTTTGGTTGAAGATGCTTAAAAACGTGGTAGAACTATCAGGTGCTAAGGCAACGGACGTTACCATAAGACCATCTTTTCTAAATGCGATGTCTATTTCTGACCACTCAGCAAATTTACTCAGCCATTCCCAATCCTCTTTGTAGTAAAGGTTTCCCACGGATTCAATCTCGTCATGCTGGATGAATATATTCAATGCATCCGCAGAGGAAGCATTGTCCCAGAGCCGTTTGAAACCCTTGTTTTGCATAAGATTAAATCCGCTTTTACGCTGGTTGATGATGTCTTTAAGCACACCCTCGCTCTTGCTAACAGCCATAGCTTGTCCCATAACAATCACATAGTTACTGTCCATCAAGTGAACAGTCCCTTGCTCTACAGCTGGTCCAGGCATGGAGTCTCTTTTTGTGGATGCAGTCCAAACCCAGTCCATTTTGTCAGCACCTGAGGATACTAACGCTCCAATCCAGGTACCTTCATACAGATTGAATAGTTCTGAAATAGGTAGTTCCCCAGAAAAAGGAAGCTGCGTGGAGTCATTGAATTGAGCCACCTTTTGTAAATCATTGACCTTAATAACAACAGAGGCATTCATGGGTAAAAACGAGGTTTCACCATGGGGTACCACATCATCTGCGCATCCTGAGAGGGTAAAAAACAATACAGTTGCAAAGAAAATCTTGAGGAGATTCATGGATTACAATTTTTATTAAAGCTAGTGGGAATGAGCAGCTCTTTTTAAGAAAACCTCATTCAGTTTTTCACAAATCAAAAAGATCGAGCTGGCTGGGCAAGAGTCGAAAAGTCATTCGGTGGTGAGGAGTGGGACCGTGAGACCTGATGGCATCTCTATGACCTTTCGTGGGATACCCTGCATTGCGCTCCCAACCATATTGTGGATAGGCTAGAGCCAATTCTCGCATCTTGTCATCTCTATAGGTTTTTGCTAAAATAGAAGCTGCTGCAATATTCATATAGGTCGCATCGCCCTTTACTTGACAATGATGGTCAACTTCTCCATAAGGCTTGAACCTGTTGCCGTCAACAGCGATGAAACTGGGTTGAATTTTCAGTGCACGGATGCTCTTATGCATCGCCAAAATACTTGCATTCAAAATATTGATCTCGTCAATTTCTTGAGGACTAACATGCGCATAGGCCCATGCTAAAGCTTCTTTTTCAATAATTGGTCGCAGCGCATATCGTTGTTTCGCTGTTAACTGCTTGGAGTCATTTAGTAACTCATTTTTGAAATCAGGAGGCAAAATCACCGCCGCCGCAGTAACTGGGCCGCACAAGCAACCTCTACCAGCCTCATCCGTCCCTGCTTCTAGTGCAGAGTCACTATGCTGAAGCTTCACTAAATGTTCTTTTTTAGGGCATCAATAAAAACAGCAGCACTTCGCTCCCAATTGTATCGTTCTGCTCGTTGAATCCCCAACGGAACCCAGGTACTACCATCCGTCACCATCTTTTCCAGCGCATTTGCCCAAGCACTTACGTCATAAGTATCTATGAGCATTCCCGCCCCAGACACGACCTCTATTAAGGCGCTGTTGTTTGCTGAAATCACAGGTGTTCCATATTGCATGGCTTCGATAAGAGGAATTCCAAACCCTTCCATAGCACTTGGCATACAAAAGGCAGTAGCATTTGAATAGAGCGTCTCCAATTCTTTTCCAGTCACATGTCCTAAGAATTCAATATTTTCTTTGAACCTCATCTGTTGAATTTCTTGGTCGAGCGCAGTATTTACAAGGTGAGTAGATCCGGCAATTTTCAAGCGGAAATGACGTCGCTCTGAGTACTGTTCCAGCCAGGATTCAAATGCCCTTACGAGCGTGATGATGTTTTTTCGAGGAGTTAATGCGCCTACCGCGCAGAAATAGGGGTCGGGATTATAGGTGTTGTTCGAGGCTACAGTGCTTGGCGCATTAGGTGTAATCAAAATATCCTCCACATGTTTGTTATATCGTTCGGCGATGTCTGCAGCACTCCATGCGCTTACGGTAAAGAGCTGACTAGCCAGCTGAGCCGATTTTCGGACGTGCTTTCGGTAATAATTGGCCACATTAGGCTTAAGCCATTCTGGATGATGTTCAAAATTCAGATCATGAATGGTGATCCACTGTGGGATATTTGTCGCTGCGGGCAGTCCATCTGGTGACCAATACAAGTCAACATTCTTCCGCTTTAATACTGCCGGGATAGACCAATTGTTCCACACGCGCCAAAGTAAGGGGTGTCTAGCAGGTGGTCCTGCAACAACCTGTTGCACATTTGATGTATGGAAACTTAGAGGCTCGAATGTTGAACGGTCATAGATTAAAATAAAGGTATGCTGAGGGAATGCCGGAATGATGCGTTTCAGCATATTCAGGGTGTACACTCCAGTTCCTTCTAGTTTGCCCGGTAAGAGCCAACGTGCGTTCACAGCGATTTTCATAGCCCAAATGTACAAAAGCAATAATCTACACGTTAGTAAAGCGGTATATTCGCGACCAATTCTCGATGAAGGCCAAAACCATGTGGACTAGAGTACTACAATTTTTAAAAGAACCTACCGGCGCAGCACTTGCGAAAGGCGGTCTCGTAGTGCTTATTTTCAAGGTGATAGGTGCTCTAGGAGGCTATGTGCTACTTTTTAGCCTAGCGAAGGCAGGTGGAGAATTATCAGTAGGGGTTTACGAAGTCGCTTTTACAGTTCTTGTGATAGGTTCTACCTTGGGGAGATGGGGCTTAGATACCGTATTAGTTCGAGAAATGTCACGCGAGGTGAGCTCCGGAGGGATCTCTAGATCTTTATATATAGCCGTGTTCTTCAGAGTTACCGCGATAACAAGCCTTGTTGCTCTTGCTTTGTTTTTTGGAGCATCCTCTCTTACAAATCTTTTTTTCGAGGATACGCCAAAAGAAATATTAGCCACTGCAGCCATTGCTATTTTACCATTTACATTAATGCTCTTAAATGCTGAGGTTTTCAGGGCAATCGGCAAAACAGTCTTATTCTCCATTAACCAGCACGGTACTATTTATATCATTATTTCCTTACTTCTCTGGTGGATTCCCTTACCAGAGGCTATGGCATTCGCAGATACCGCACAGTTTGCATTGCTTTTACTTCTTGGCCTAAGTGCTCTGTTCTTTTTAGTCTCTACTATTTACATCTTATCATTGAGTGCCCACGACGTCTTGACCAATCTACCTTGGAAAGGTCAGTTGTTTAGAATAGCCACACCAATGCTAATTTCATCATCGCTTTTTCTGGTGATTAGTTGGTCAGATACACTGATGTTGGGTTATTTTTTACCAGAGGAGCGGGTTGGTTTGTATCGCATTGTTTTTAAAGTGGCAACGTTGATTACGTTTGCTCAATTTGCGTTAAACACCGTGGTGGCCCCCATGGTCAGTGCAATACATAAAGACCACTCCAAGCTTCATGATTTGGCCCATAAGGTGGCCCAGTTAAATCTAATTACGTCAGGCCCAATTTTCATAGTCATTCTTTTGTTTGGAACCTCATTGATTGGGTTTTTTGGAGTTTCTAATCCTGCGCAGGCATATCCATGGCTTATCGTGCTCGCTTTTGGACAATTAACTAATGCATTCTCAGGTCCCGTCTTGAATATTTTGAACATGACCGGGTACGAAAAAAGTGCGCGAAATACCATGCTGGTGGTTGCAGTCCTAAACATTGCCTTAAATGCGCTATTGATTCCCTCCTTTGGTCCCTTGGGGGCTGCGTATTCCACCACCTTAACCATGGTGGGCTGGAATATTTGGGCAGCCACGTTGGTCTATAAATACCACGGTGTCATCGCTGTGCCATTCTTAACTAAATACAGCAGGAAGAATGACTAAGGTAAATGTGTTCCTGATTGGCGCTGCAAAAGCCGGTACTACAGCCTTGAGTGAGTTACTCGCTCACCATGAAGATATTGCTCCAATGGCGATCAAAGAGCCGAGTCATTTTTGCAAGGATGTTCATGAAATCAACTTTACGCCAAGCTATGAGCGTATGTTGGATTGGAATGAAGGCACGTATTTTTCAAA
>CAJWFD010000032.1 GCA_913031435.1 uncultured Cryomorphaceae bacterium | reverse complement strand
CAAAAACAGCAAACATTCCGATCGCCATTCCGATCTGCATATCAAACGTACTTAGAGTATGAGACAAGAAAAACACTACAATAGAAATAATGAAGAAGCTGTACACGGTTTTCTTTGAATCCTCACTGTGCTTGCCAATAATGCGCATTTGAATGATATTAAACCCTAGGGTCAGCGCAAAACGCAGAAGAAGTTCTAATAGTGGAGATTCTGATATCATTATAAAGAGTGATTAGCGTTATTCAAGTAAATATACGTTTAGATGTGTGTGTTTTGGTTTGGTTTAAAGACAAACAAATACGGGCTCTCTCTAATTGTGTTAGATTTGTACATCGCTATTTTTACAGTTAATATCTAAACAACTATGATGACACCTTTCTTATACATTGGACCCGGACTTGGCGTGGGTGCCGGAATCTTGATTGTACTTGTTTTACTCCTTATTGTTGCTTCTTTTGGATACCTGCTTTGGTACCGTATCAAAAGAGCCACACGTAAAAAATAACTCTTGACAACTGCGCTGATTTATATCCTGCCGTTTTTGTCTGGAGTACTCCTTGCGATAGGGGTGTTTTGGATAAAGCTCCCTTTTTTCAAGCTAGCAAAGTGCAGTGTCGCGCTACTCAATACGCTTGTTTCTGACCTAGATGAGGATGAAAAGTTTACAGCCGTTAATGCCCAGGTCTTCAAAACAACCGGCACGTTATTCCTTGTATTAGGGCAGTCAGCAATAGTTATCTGTCTCAGTGCCGCTATATATACCGGAATGTTTAGCCTGATTTTTGAAAATGCCTTGAGCTCAGGCGTTAAAATGTCGGTTCTTGCCGTGGGCAGTATCATCCCATTTCTTATTCCACGTAAACAAACGAGCGACTACAGCGATATAGCGCAGCTCTTTCATCATCTTATTTTAGACAATTATCATTTAGGCAAGCGCCTATTAGCTCGCCAGATTAAAGATACAGAAGTCAATAACCATTACACGGGACGCTTTAGCCGGGTACTTGTAACTGGTCTAGCGCGTTCTGGAACCACAGCCCTAACCAAAGAGCTGGAAAAGAGAGGCCCCTTTGCGTCATTAGACTATAGTAATATGCCTTTTTTATTAGCGCCTAGGCTCTGGGCAAAAATCTATAACCCTAGGCAAGTTGAAAACAAGGAGCGCGCGCATGGGGACGGCGTTAAGGTTGGCCTAGCAAGTGTTGAAGCTTTGGAAGAATACTTCTTCAAAGTGATGAAACAGGATCGTTATATTCTAGACAATGGACTGGAGAAACACGCGCTTTCTGAAGAAGAGAACGCGTTGTATCGCAAATACCAAAACAGTATTTCAGGAGCAGATAAAGTGTATCTCGCTAAGAACAACAACGCGATTACCCGACTACCCTCTTTAATAAAGTACAACCCCGACCTTGTTGTTTTCGTAATGGTTCGCGATCCCTTACAACACGCTTACAGCTTGATGTTACAGCACCAAAAATTCTTAGCAAAGCAAGAAAATGATCCATTCATTACTGATTATATGACCTGGCTAGGGCACCATGAATTCGGGTCTAATCAGCGCCCTTTTTTACTTCAAGAAGAGGATAGAGATCTGCATATTGGAGACCCTAATACTATAGAGTATTGGCTCAAACGTTGGGTCAGCTACTATACTTATGTGCAGCAATTTGAAACCGCGCACCTTTTAAGCTTCGAGGCTTACGCTAAAGATCCTGTATCGACACTAAGCTGTATTGCTCAGGCTGCTTTCATTGATCTTGATGTCGCTGAATTAGCTGTTTTTCCTAAAAAAGATGTTTCCCTAGACAAGTCCGATTCTGTACTAGAATCTACTGCATATAAACTCTATTTAAAACTTATAGGTCAATGTCGAAACGTGCGCTTATAGTAGAAGACGATAAAGATCTAGGAGGTGTCTTGATGGAACTTTTAGAGGTGCTGAACTACGAATCAGAATTGACTCAAAGTGTGGGGGAATCCGTACACCTATTAAAAAGTACAGACCTATTTGATGTTCTTGTCATTGACTACGCATTAGGGGATGGAACAGGTGTAGACCTAATTAACTGGTGTAAGGGGCATGTGGTTTTTAAGGACCTCCGTTTTATTTTAATAAGTGGCTACGACAAGAGTTATTTCGCTCCCTCCGTAATGAACGATCCTACAGTTACTTTCCTGCAAAAACCCTTTACCATAGCACAGCTAAAGAATACCTTAGGTTAGCAGAAAACAACGTTATACATTGGATATCTATTAGAGCCCAAACCCCATGAACATCTCAGAGTTAACACACCAGAGCTTTAGCTTGCTTTCTAGCGAATTTGCTTGACTATCACGATAAAGAAGGAGAGTTTGTAAGCCGTTTACTGAAAACTCTTGAGCATTAAGGGGTTATTACACAAGACAAAAACGGGATTCACATGATTCCCTCCTAGTCTATGTTTATAGTACTACAATTTTCTCCACAAACCACTCTGATCCTGCTTGGATATTAAGCATGTAGAGTCCTGCTGATAATTGTGTGAAATCAAGTTTTTTAACGTCTAAGTGCTCTGAAACAAAGTGAGCTTTACGGACAGTATTTCCATTTAAATCGGTCAACTCCCAACGCACCTCAACACCTTCTGCAAAATCTACCAAGAAGTCTAGCTCACCGCTTGAGGGATTTGGGTAAAGTGCAAATGGCTTTAGTGGCTGCCCAAGCTCCTCTAACTCCATAAAGGCTGCTTTTTCAAGCTTGACATCGGAATAAATGTGCCACTCGCCGGGGGTAAACGTGATTGGAGCCGTAGCGTTAGAAACCACAACGGAGTCTCCCGTGAAGTAATCGTACCAAATGCCTGTGTGCTGAAAATTCGGATAAACCGCACCCTGTGTGACTCGGAAGTTGCCTACAACGGTGACATTCGTATCCGTGCTGTTTAAGTTAATTCGTTTCGCACCTCCATTAAGCGCATAGTTGAAATTGTTGGTGTTAAAAATTCCGTACTTCTTGCGCATGTTGATCATCGCAGCGGTATAGAAATATATTTTTTGACGATGTTGGTTCTGGTAATAGTTCCAAAGAATGGGTTTCTCGCAAATTCGACAAGGGTCATTGATGGAAACATCGTAACCAAGTTCTTCAAACATGTATAACATTTTAGGGCCCGGAATGGTATACATAAATGCGCTTGTTAATATTTTGCGCTCTGCAAGGGTTGCCAGTGTCCTGGTATCGTAACTCCCGTTAGAGTTCCCGTTCCCATAATTCTTGATTAGAAAAGCAGTGCGCTCCTCGTCATGGCTCTCCATGTAAGTGATCAAATGCTTATCGTTCCATCCGCGTTCTTTATAAATGCCCCACTTAAAATCACTATTCGCAGAATATCCCATAGCGGCCTCGTAATAGGCGTTCACAACGTTCCCCCACAACATCATGCCGTAGTTGCTCAGTTCCTTTTCCTCTTGGTCTGGGCCCCAGTGCTCTAATATGACGTAGAAGTCAGGGTTTATATCCCAAAGCGTGTCTGCCATACGCTTCAGCGCTGAGATTCTTGTGCTTTGATAGCTATCAGCATTTGAGCTGTTCGTAAAGCCCTTTGTAAAATCAAATCTGATGCCGTCAATATTGTACTCGTTGATCCAAAAAGTGTTTATCCGATCCATATAGTCACGTGTAGGCTGAACGTAGTGGTCAAAATCATTGCCCCAGCAATTTGGTGGATGTGGACATGTTTGGTTCATATACGGATTGTTCGCCGCTGGTCGATTGTTCGTTGCGTCCCACCACATTTGAGCAATAGGGTTTAGTCCATACGCATGGTTAAAGACCTGGTCTGCAATTACCGCGATGCCCCTGCTGTGACAGCTATCGACAAACTCCTTAAATTTATCTGGGGTGCCGTAATACTTGTCAAGCGCCATATGAAACATGGGATTATACCCCCAAGAAGAGTTTCCCTCAAAGTCAGAGTTAGGCATCAATTCTATGGCGTTCACGCCAAGTCTGCCTATGTAATCTAGCGTGTCTATCAATGTTTGATAATTACGCGAGGTTACGAAGTCACGGATTAACAGTTCATAAATGACCAGCTCCTCCTGGTTCGGAGCCTGAAAAGTCGTGTTTTTCCATGGATACGGTGTCTTCGCTGTTTGATATAGCGTGACGTTTCCCGTGGTTTTCCCAAAAGGATAGCTCGGCAAATTAGGATACGTAGCTGCTGAAATATAACCATCGTTCCACGGGTCTAAAATCTGCGTAGAATATGGATCCGCAACTCGAAGGTTCCCGTCAATCAGGTATTGGTAATTAAATGTTTGTCCTGCCGGAACACTCATTTCCGTGAACCACCATGCTCCTCCTGGCGTACGGGTCATAGCATTCTGCATATCAGGCATATAGTCATTCAGTGAGGTCAGTACAAAAACTCTGTTCTTACCTGGCGCATAGAGCTTGAAAAATACCGTGGTGTCGTTTAACTCATTAATTCCCATTTCCATTCCACCAGGAAGTACGGCAACGTTAAGTGCTGGTGCAATCGCATAATAAGCGGTATCATATACCGTTGTGTTAGAATCGGACGCCTCAAGAACTACAGTGTGTAAGCCTGGTATTGTATCGCTAAGGAAGAACGAGTCTTGTTTCGTAGAATCTTGATAAACAAGGTTACCGTTGTCATAGACTTTCATGTCACACTTCGCTGTAGACGCTATCACAAACTCTAAAGAATCGTTAATCGCAATCAACTGCGTAGATTCTGGAGACATAAACTGAGCAATTAACCCTGCGTTGGCAGGATATACATCATAATAAATATCAGACCCCGATGACGCTCTGCCTACGATCGAGCCATTAGCGTTTCGAAATACAAAGGCCATTTTTTGAACAGCCACTCCACTGCCAAACCCATAAAACGTAGGCATGTGGTAGGAGATCTTATGTAGGTTATTTCCGAGTGGGGTCATTAACACATTTGCGTCTGCTGTGCCCCAGTTTCCTTGAACGTGCTTCCAGTCTGTGGCAGACGAGCTCTGGTTCGTGATTAGTCCAGCATGTGCGTAGACAGGGATTACTCCCGTAAGGGCCGCGTTACCCTGTGTAGCGTCATAAATAATGGTCACCGTATCATTTTGCGAGGGAAACGCTGGTGTAACAGAAAGTACCTGTGCCTTCATCGCGGTAGTCGCAAAGAAGAAAAGCAAACAAGGGAATAGTGTACGCATCATCTCTAAATATCGTCGTTAATGGCAGACGCTCAAAGTTAGGGTATATCTGTGGCGGTTTGAATCGGATTTTGACCGGTCTTAAGCCGCTATTACCAAAATGACTGCGCAGTAGAAAAGAACTAATGGTGGATCAGATATATCTATCAGAACTACAACAGTGGATCGCTTTCTTCAATTAACTTTGTCCCTGTTAAAACGCGCCGTTATGAAAATTCCTATCATCAAACATCTGGTCGACTTTGTAGAAAAAAATGACGAAGACTTTATTCACGAAACGATTCAGGTTTTGGAGTCTTTAGCTGATGTGCCCACTATAAAAGATGAAGAACTAGAGGTTATTGGAGAGCTCATCTCAAACATGTACGGTGCTATTGAAGTCCAAAAAGAAATCTCCAAGGGTACCTCAAAAAAAGACTCGCTCAACGGATTTATGAAGCGGGTGCTTGGGTCTATTAAGTCCTGATTGCTGTAGCGGACAAAAACCAATCAACACATTAATTTACCTAGCGTTTAGAGGTAAGCGTCATAACTCTATCACACATGTATCGAATAACATCGGGGTCGTGTGAGATGAAAATCATGCTCAAGTCTCGGTTCTTTTTAATCCCATTCAAGAGGTTCAACACCTGTGCTTGGACGCTTACGTCCAGAGCACTCACGCTCTCGTCACAGATCAACACCGTTGGATTTGCCGCTAGTGCTCTTGCAATGCCGATCCGCTGACGCTGGCCACCTGAAAAGGACGCCGGTTTTTTGACGAGATCTTCTGCCGCAAGGCCTACTTCTTCAAGTAATTCTCCAGCACGATTCTGCCGTTCTACAGTGCTCAGTTCTCCTTGATGTCTTTTCAAAACCGCTCCTAAAATCCTACCTATACTGTGGCTGCCGTTTAAAGCACTGAATGGGTCCTGAAAAATGAATTGGATCTTCAGCGGGTGGCCTTCATAGTCAAAAGATGAGCACGAATATTCATTAAGCCCAACAATAGCACGACCTATAGAGCTTTTTCCGCTGCCCGAAGGGCCTATGAGCCCCAGTGTTTCTCCCTTTAATAGTTTCAATTCAAGGTCTTTGATGACCCAGTCCATAGTGGTTTTTAAACCCTTTTTTATCTTATATCCTAAATTGAATCCCTTAATGCTCAGCACGTTTAAGGCTCCTGAAGGTGCCTCTAGTTCTTGCTGCTTTGGCGGCCCCGAGCGCTCCATAAAATCCGATAAAACCGGCAAGGGATAAGGTCTGCCTTGCTTAGGAGGTCGGCACGCTAAAAGACCCTTTGTATAGGGGTGTTGTGGATTTTTAAACACCTGCTTGGCGCTGCCGCTTTCTACCGTTTCTCCCATATATAGCACCTGAACCTTGTCAGAAAAGTCAGAGACAACTTCTAGGTCATGGGAGATGAACCACAAGGCACAGCCCTTAGTTCTGACGAGTTTTTCCAGCAATGAGAGCACCGTTGCCTCCACTTCCTTGTCCAGCGCTGTCGTGGGCTCGTCTGCAATAATCAGTTCCGGCTCTAGGAGCATCGCCATCGCTATAACTACGCGCTGCCTTTGTCCTCCACTGAGCTCGTGAGGGTATTTGAATTGGGATGTCTCTGGGCTGGGTAGCTCTACCTCGGTGAGTGCTGATAGAATTAATTTTTTCCGCTCCTTTAGCGAGAGTGACGTGTGTTGAACAAGGACTTCCTCTAGTTGCTTGCCCACCCTCATAGAGGGGTGTAGAGCGGTCATAGGGTCTTGAAATATCATCGCAATACGCTTTCCCCTAAGTTGACACCACTGCTTATTGGTATAGCTTTCTAATTCTTGTCCAAAAAGTAATGCCTGCTTGTTAACCACTTCAGCAGACGGGGCAAGAAGGCCCATGGACATCAGTGCAGAAATAGATTTTCCTGAGCCGCTTTCTCCCACAACAGATACTATCTCTCCCTTCGCTATACTGAAGTCAAAATTCTTCAGTACCTGCTTGCCTCCAAAGCTGATGTTGAGCGCTTGTATGTCAACCAACAGGTCAGACATATCAGTTATTGGTCCACTCGTTAACTTGCTCGAGTAAGGTCTTTTCGACTTCGTTAAATTCCTCAATCCAACTTGGTCCAGGCGTTTCGCCAGTACGAGCTATAACAAGGTTGTGCTCCGGAATCACCATGATGATCTGCCCCAGCATTCCTCTAGATCCATAAACCCTTCCCTGTGTTTCAGGGTATATCCAAAATCCATAACCATACTTTGGGCTGCCGTAGCCTTGAACTGCCATGGACAAAAAAGTAGAGTCAACCACTTCAAATTCCCCTACTTTTCCATGGTTTAAAACAAGCTGGCCAATTTTAGTAAAATCTAAAGTAGTTGCGTTCAAGCAACTAAAAGCTAGCTCAATCCCCCCTTCGTGATCTAAGTGCCATGTTGCATCGGTCTCAAACCCTAGCTTAGTAAATAATTCTCTATTTGCATAGCTCGATATGCTTTCGCTTACCGCCCTAGTTAAAGCAATACCTAGCATCTGGGTACACGCGCTCTGATATTCCCATTTTGTACCTGCCTCAAACTTACCTGGAGGCGTACTTAAAGTCACCTCAGCGACATCGTCATGATAATATAGCTTTGCTGTTTTTGAAAATGGGTTTTTATAATTTTCTTCGATTTGCATCCCAGCAGTCATGGTAGAAAAATGACGCAACGTTGGGACAGAAACTCCATCTGGGATTTTATATTCTGGAACATAGGCTGTAATAAGGTCGTCCCAAGAGTTAATGTACCCATCTTGTATAGCGATTTGCACGAGCAGTGTAATAATTGACTTTGCCGCAGAGAAGCTGTTGCTAATGGTCTGAGCGTTATGGTCCTCCCAATATTCCTCAAGCACAACCTTCTGGTCCTTTAAAACTACTAATCCGCGTGTATCAAAACCCTCAAGGGCTTCGCGTGTTTGAGTGTTTAGTGACCATTTTTCGTCCGCGTACTTAAACGGCTGGGGGTTCAATGACGGTATCTCGCGCTGGCTAAAATGCGTCCTGTCATAAATATGAGCAGAGGTGTGCCCATCAAAATAAGCCCCTTTAACCCCTTTTATGAGGTATCCATAAGGCGATATTTTAAGGGACAAGAAAAGAATGATACTGATTACTAGTATTGTAAGTGCTGTTTTCATGGGGTATACGGTATTGTGGCCGGGACAAGTTTACAGTTGAACTGACGCTGGAAATAGTACTTTATTTTATCCTTTACCTCCTCTAAATCAAGGGTTCTTCCAAGCTCTATGTGAAGAGAGGTGACTGCTTTATCTGTTATTCCGCACGGAACAATAAAGTCAAAATGCTTAAGGTCAGTATTAACGTTAAACGCAAAGCCGTGCATTGTCGTCCATCGAGAGGCCTTTACCCCCATGGCACATATTTTTCTGGCAAACGGAGTGCCTTCATCCAGCCAAACACCTGTTTCTCCTTCAGACCTTCCTGCTTTTAAGCCATAGTCACCCATAGTGCTAATGATGACATCTTCTAGGTAGCGCAGGTATTTATGAATGTCCGTGAAATAGTGATCCAGATCTAAAATGGGGTAGCCCACGATCTGACCCGGTCCGTGATAGGTAATGTCTCCCCCCCTGTTTACCGGATAGTATTCAATTCCCTCTATGGCCAATTTTTTCTCGTCTATCAACAGGTGGTCTTCCTTCCCACTCTTTCCAAGCGTAAACACCGGCGGATGCTCTACTAAAATCAGGTGATCCGTAGTTTCTTTTGCCTGCTCAGGAGTTTTTCTATTGATCAATTTTTGGTCCACCGTTGCTGTAAACAGTTCGGTTTGATAATCCCAAGCAGCGCCGTATCTAACCGTGCCTACGTCTTGAAAGTGAACATTTCTCATTTTCTCTTTTGCCAAGTCCATTGTACTCCAAAAGGCAAGTACAATTGCCATTCCCAAAGTCCGCTCGGACCTCCATTTGTTCTACTCATTTGCGGCCAAAAATAGATTCCTGCCGTCTCAGAAAGCCACCAAGTATATTGCATTCCTAGTCCCGCTCCGCCGCTTCTAGATCCAAACCGCGAGCCAGAAAGGGTGGTACTCATGCTTCTCTGTAATTCGCTGTGAACGTCGAAAAGGAGTGACGATCGTCTATCTGCGTTTCCGTAAACCAGTCGTTGTAGCCGTATTTTACCTACATATGAAGCGGTTAGTGGCGCCCAATCAAACTCAAAACCAAAGCCTAAGGCAATTTTTGGAGTAGCAAAAAAAGAGTTTCCACTGGCGACAGATAACCCTGCGTTAGAGAGGTTTCCGCCCAGTCCCTGAAGGGAAGCATGCCCTCCTAGATGAGACATTCGTGTCCCTTTTTGTACTGTGGGTTGCGCCACGAGCACGCCTGTAAAAAGCACAGTGATAATAAGTAGATAAAATCGGGTAACCCTCATACCGCTAAGCTACAAAAGGCAATTATCTTTGTTACCTCTAATTAATCATTGTAGCATGGCAAGACTTTTATCTGAACAGGAACTGCTTAGACGTGAATCATTAAACAAGCTAAAGGGCTTAGGTATTGATCCGTTCCCTGCAGCGGAGTACCAAGTTTCTCATTACGCAAAGGATCTAAGCACTCAGTATTCTGAGGGGGTAGATGGTTTTGAAAACGTTTGTATCGCGGGTCGGTTAATGACCAAGCGTATTATGGGTAAGGCCTCTTTTGCGGTGCTTACAGACTCCACCGGCGATCTTCAAATCTATGTAAACAGAGATGAGGTCTGCCCTGGAGAGGATAAGGCCATGTACAATGATGTTTTTAAAAAACTGTTAGATATCGGCGATTTTGTTGGCGTTAGGGGGCATATGTTCGTGACGCAGACCGGTGAAATCAGTCTACATGTGAAGGAGCTGACGGTGCTCTCGAAGTCTTTACGTCCACTTCCTGTTGTAAAAACAGACGGTGACGGAAATGTTTACGATGCACTAACCGATCCTGAGATTCGCTATCGACAGCGCTACGTTGACTTGATTGTGAATCCAAGAGTTAAAGATATTTTCCGCAAGCGCAATCGGGTAATCTCCACTATGCGACGTGTTTTTGACGAAGCGGGATACATGGAGGTTGAAACTCCTATCCTCCAGCCTATTCCTGGAGGCGCTGCTGCTCGTCCCTTTATCACACACCATAATGCGCTCGACGTTCCTTTATACCTAAGGGTAGCGAATGAGCTCTATCTGAAGCGCCTTATTGTTGGTGGTTTTGAAGGCGTCTACGAGTTTGCTAAAGACTTCAGAAATGAAGGAATGGACAAAACCCATAATCCGGAATTTACGGTCATGGAAATCTATGTGGCCTATAAGGATTACCACTGGATGATGCGCTTTGTTGAAAACCTGTTAGAGGATGTTGCCTTGGCGGTGAATGCAACTACTGATGCTGTAATTGGAGCGAATACCGTGAGTTTTAAAGCGCCTTATGCTAGGGTTCCTATCCTTGATGCAATCAAAAAACATACTGGTCTGGACCTAGCAGGGAAAAGTGAACATGACGTTCGTGAAGCCGCTAAATCCATTGGCTTAGAAGTGGACGACTCCATGGGCAAAGGGAAGTTGATTGATGAGATTTTTGGTGAAAAATGTGAAGAGCACTATATCCAGCCTACATACATTACGGATTACCCTGTTGAAATGTCTCCACTTTGTAAAAAGCATCGTGACAATCCCGAGCTTACTGAACGTTTCGAGCTCATGGTCAACGGCAAAGAGGTTGCAAACGCGTATTCAGAGTTAAATGACCCTATAGATCAACTAGAGCGTTTTGAAGACCAATTAAAATTGAGCGCAAAGGGGGACGACGAGGCCATGTTTATTGACCAAGACTTTATCCGTGCACTTGAATATGGAATGCCGCCAACCTCGGGATTAGGAATTGGTATCGACAGATTAACAATGATGTTAACCAACCAGGAAAGTATACAGGAGGTATTGTTCTTCCCTCAAATGCGCCCTGAAAAGTTTGAAAGCGTTGCTGGTCCTGAAGAATTTCAAGCCATAGGTGTTCCTAAGGACTGGTCTGCGGTGATGGTACAAGCAGGCTTTCATACCGTTGCTTCCCTTCTAGAGCAAAAACCTGCAGGTTTACACCAAAAACTGAATGGTTATCGCAAAAAGAATAAATTGGACCTACCTGCACTTCAACTTGAGCTGGTTGAAAGTTGGTTTAACGCCTAGTCTCATGAGAAAAGTATTACACACCCTGAGGTCCATAGCGCTCACCATCGTTGGTCTTGCTATCGCGTTTGCCGTGACGAGCGGGCTTCACTGGCTGTTTGGTTTGTCTATGGAAGAACTGCCTATGGAAGCGCTTTCTGGTGCCAACTGGTCGGAGCGGTCCGTTATTTTAGAGACTTATATGGCCGCTAACCCCTTTGCGGTTTACAGCATGGTCATCTCTCATGGCGTGGGTGCCGCACTCGCTGTATATTTCTCCGCGAGAACAGCTAAAGTTCCCTCCTGGAGCACTAAACGAAGAATCAAACCTTTTAATGGAGCCATCGTGTTGCTCTCGTTATGGATCTGGGGAGACATACAAAATGATCTGTATGACATACCCGTAGGCCTGGCTTGGACCACCATAGATGTCCTTTGCACCATTGCGCTTAGTTTCATTGCTTTTTCTGTCGCTGGTGGGTTTCGTAAACATGGAGGAGATAATAGTGTTATCTCCGAAGAAACAATATATAGAGGGTAGCGCCCTTAAAACAACCCACCTTGAATACCTACCCCGAAGACTTGTTTGAAAGCATTGAGTTTGACCTCGTTAAAAAGGCAGTGTCAAAACGGGCTGTTACAGAGCGCGCTAGAGCGCGTATTTCCGAGCTCAAGCCGTCTAGTGATTACGCCGTGGCAACACGAGATCTTCAAGAGGTTCATGAACTGCTTGGTCTATACCTGAGTGATTTAGGAGTTCCCGCATTAGCGTCAGACGATATAAAACCCTTTTTGTTACGTCTAAAGATTCAAGGGGCCAGTCTAGAAGGCGAAGATTTCTTGATCATAAAAAACCTCATCGAAAGCTTTAATCGAGTCTATACTTTTTTCAAGCAACACGCTACGCGAACACCCTCCATGCAGGACAAGCTTGCGCACTTGCAAAAAAACAAGTCCGTACCTGATGAAATTGACCGGGTTTTAGACCGCAGAGGTGTTGTAAAAACATCTGCATCCTCTGATCTTGGAAAGATTCGCGGTGCCTTGGTCAAGAAAAGAACTGCTGCAGACCGCATTTTCTATCGCGCCGTAAAAAAGTACCAAGCCTCTGGCATGCTTGCAGATATTCAAGAAACCGTGCACGATAACAAGCGTGTTCTGGCCATAGAAGGGGCCTACAAGGGACAGGTAAACGGTGTATTTCATGGTTCTTCCGCGAAGTCTTCGATCTTTTTTGTAGAGCCTAGCGAAACTCAAGAAATCAACAATGAGATTAGTGTACTAGAAGAGGAAGAGAAGCGTGAGGTTACCCGCATACTTCGTTTACTGACCACCTTTGTAGCGGCTTACAGAGACGACTTACGTGATTATAGCACCGCTTTGTATCAGATTGACTTTGTAAATGCAAAAGCGCTTTACGCCCTAGATGAGGAAGCTTGTTTACCCCGGCTTGTAGATAAGCCTAGCATTCATTTAATCAAAGCAATTAATCCGGTACTGCGATCCTTTAACGGACCCAAGGGGAAGCCTGTTGTGCCGTTGGATCTTCTTCTGGATTCAGAAAGCCGAATTCTCGTCATCTCTGGTCCGAATGCAGGTGGAAAGTCCATTACCCTGAAGACCGTTGGTTTGTTGCAGCTCATGCTGCAAAGCGGTATGCTTGTTACCGTGCATCCGGACAGCACCATGGGTTGGTTTAATGGTCTGATGGCAGATATAGGGGATTCACAAAGTATCGAAAACGAATTGTCTACCTACAGCTCTAAGCTGACTAAAATGAACCACTTCCTGAATGCTGCCTATGGGAAAACATTAGTGCTTATTGATGAGTTTGGGTCGGGGTCAGATCCAGACCTAGGGTCTTCCATGGCTCAGGTCTTCTTAAAGGAACTGAACAACAGCAAAACATTTGGGGTTATGACCACCCACTATAACAGCATCAAGGCTCTAGCGAGCGAATTGCCGCGCGTAGAAAATGGCTCTATGCAGTTTAACTCTACAGATTTATCGCCTGAATACATTTTAAACCAAGGGGTTCCTGGTAGCTCCTACACGTATGAAGTAGCACAGAAGGTTGGTGTCTCCACGGAGCTGATTTCACAAGCCAGGTCACTACTTAACGAAAGTACCGTGGCAGTAGACCGACTTCTGGTTGGTATTCAAAAAGAAAAAAACGACCTCAGTAAAAAACGTGAGCTCCTTAGTGCCAGATTAGAAGAGCTGGAGCAAATGAAGGCGAAGCAAGATCATAAAATTCAGTTGCTAGAAGACAAGGTTCGGCGTCAAAGCGCGATGAATGAGCAACAGAACGCAATGATTACCTGGGGAAAAAAGTTTCAAAACTTAGTTACCGAATACGGAGCTCAAGGATCTAAGAAGGGCAAGGAAGAAGTCGTTGGCAGATTCAAGGTTTACGCGGGTGAGCGCGCCTCCCAAACGGCAGAGGACAGTCAAAAGAAAAAGTCCAAATATCAAAAACAGAAGGAAAAAGCCATTAAGAAGCTCACCTCAACTCCAGCTAAAGTTGGTGACCGCGTCAAGTTAATTGGCTCAAGACAGCCTGGGCTGCTTGTTGAAATAAAAAAAGACCAATACCTACTCTCTATAGGGGCGCTGAGCACTTGGGTAACCCGTGATAAGTTCATTCCTGCACAAAGCCTGCATGGCGATCAAGGCACCGGAAAAGGCAAGGCGCGAGGTGGAACCCTTGTGCCTGAAGCAGTAAAAAACGAAGCTGCTGAAGCTGCACCGAAGACGAAAGAAGAGGAACGCGCTGAGAAGAAGTTGGCCAAAAAGTCGACAAAAACATCAAAAAAGACTCAAAAAGTAGATAAAAACACCAAAAAAGACTCAAAAAAGACTCAAAAAGAGATTTCCGAAAAACCCGCGAACCCTCAAAAGACCTCAAAAGAAAAGCTTGATGAAGTCGCCAGCTCGACCCCTCTCAAAAAGGAGCCCGTTAAAAAGTCAACGGGTGTCGCCAAGCCAAGCTTAACAACTGAACAGCAATATCAGGTCACTCCGCCAGTGCGAAAAGTAGGCTCTGAGAAAGCGAAGGCAGAACAAACTGAAGAAGAGAAAAAAGCCGCGACAGATGCTGATTTAGAAAAGCTGAAGGCTTTCTTTGGTAAAAAGTAAGTTATTGCTCTTTTTGAGTACGCAAGACTTCCAATTCTTTTTCTCGGTGACGAAGGTCGTTTTGTGTAGAAACTAAGTCCGCCTTAATTACCTCAACGTCAGACTGTGCCTGAGCTAAGTTTTGTTTAGTCACCTGAAGGTTCTCTGTTAAAGCGTTGTTTTTATCTGACAGCTCATTGAGTTCTCCTTTTAGGTTTCTGACATTTACAAAGTTGTACGCCACAAAGACTACAAACGCGAGTGAGATCACCCAGTTCGTCATTTTAAATGCGTTGCCCTCTGTCATGAAAATAAAATATGCAGAAGCGACAATCGCTAAAGCTCCAATAGCGATAGCAGCAATTTCTATGGTTTTTGAACGTTCAACTGTAGACATAATAAAATGGTTTTGTGGGGATTAAGTTACGATTCTGTTCTAGAATATGGTTCAAAATCAATCTGTTTACGCTCGAGGTCTACATTTTTAACTAAAATAGTCATTGCATCACCCAGCTGTATTTTACGTCCTTTGCGCTCGCCGGAAAGGCAATAATTCTTACTATCATAGGTATAATAGTCATCACGGAAGTCTCGAATTCTGATCATTCCCTCACAATAATTATCTGCCAATTCCACAAAAACGCCCCATTCCGTTACGCCCGAAATCACACCAGCGAAAGTCTGGCCCACGTGCTTTTCTAAGAAAACTGCCTGCATGTATTTAATAGACGCCCGTTCAGCGTTTGATGCTGCTTTTTCGCGCTCAGAACTTCGTTCACAGACTTCTTCGTAAGTGCCAAAGTGAGGTGATTTCCCTCCCTCTAGATAATGCTCTAGCAACCTATGTACCATGACATCTGGATAACGGCGTATTGGAGAGGTAAAATGGGTATAGTAATCGAACGCCAAGCCGTAATGCCCGATGTTCTGAGTAGTGTACTTCGCCTTGCTCATCGTGCGGATGGTTAAGGTCTCGATCATGTTTGCCTCAGGGGTGTTTCTTACCTCTGTAAGCATCTTGTTGAGGCTTTGGGTGATGGTCTTTTTATTGCCTAGCCTTATCTCGTGCCCAAACTGGCGTACGAAAGCACCAAGATCTTGAAGTTTTGTAGGGTCTGGATCATCATGGATGCGGTACACAAAGGTGTTGCCCGTCGGCTCACCGTCCTTAGCGCGACCAATAAATGCTGCCACACTTTTATTCGCTAGCAGCATGAACTCTTCTATCAAGTGGTTTGCCGCCATGCCTATCTTAAAATAGACGCCCTCCGGCTTACTGTTCTCGTCCAATCGGAATTTAACTTCCTTTTTTTCAAAACTTAGAGCGCCTTTGTCCATGCGCTGACCGCGCATAATCTTAGCTACTTTATCTAAAGTCCTAATTTCTTCGTAGAATGTTGCTTGGTCTCCGTCTGGATGATTGTCGTCTATAATTTGCTGTGCCTCTTCGTAAGCAAACCTCCGGTCGGAATGGATGGCTGTTCTGCCAAACCACTCGTTGTAAATTCTTCCTTTTTCATCCATTTCAAAAACGGCAGAGAAGGTGTATTTGTCCTCGTTAGGGCGCAACGAACATGCTCCGTTTGACAGCACTTCTGGAAGCATCGGAACTACCCGGTCAACCAGGTAGACGCTTGTAGCACGAACTACAGCTTCATCATCTAAGATAGATCCAGGGGTAACATAATGGCTTACGTCAGCAATGTGCACACCTACTTCCCAGTGACCGTTTTCTAGTTTTTGTAGGCTTAAGGCGTCATCAAAATCTTTTGCATCTGCGGGGTCAATCGTAAATGTGGGCACTTTTCGGAAATCCCTACGTTTTGCTATTTCTTCTTCTTTAATGCTTGTATCTAGTTCATCAGCGGCGGACTCCACCTCAACAGGAAATTCGTTAGGTAAGCCAAATTCAGCAAGCACGGCGTGTATCTCTGTATTATGGTCACCCGCGTTACCTAGAACTTTTATAATTTCTCCAAAAGGAGAAGAGGCCTTTTCTGGCCAGTCAGTGATTCTAGCAATCACCTTTTGTCCATTTTCGGCACCACCTAGCTTAGCCTTCGGTATATAGATGTCCACCAGCATCTTTCTGCTGGAGGCTACCAAAAATCCATGGCCCTTGCCTATCTCTATTGTTCCAACAAAATCTGTTTGCTTGCGCTCTAATATTTCTATTACTTCGCCCTCTAGTTTTTTACTGCTTTTCGTGGCGAAGAGACCAATTTTTACTCTATCACCGTTGAGAGCGTGCATTAAGTTGGGAGCACGAACCATGATGTCGCTTTCCACATCCGGGCTCACAATATAACCGTTGCCGTTGCTAGCCATGTCAACCACACCCTCTGCATAAGTGGCGGTGTATTTGAGCTTGTACTTGCCTCTGTCCACCATAAGAATCTTTCCAGATTGCATAAGGTCAGATAGGGCCATTTCCACTTTCGCTTTCACCATCTCGGGCTTATACCCTAGTTGTGACGCGATTTGCTTGTAGTTAAATTTTCGGGTAGGGAAAGTGCGAAATACAATTTCCACCTTTTGAGCATACTCTTTGATGTCTACACTCTGTGAGCGTTTGTTTGCTCGTCTATTGTGCTTTCTTGCCATAGTAGGGTAAATATACCATCCTTTATAGTGCGGAGTTGTTCGGGCATTGGCTATTTGCCACCAATAGCTCTTATTTTACCACATGCTAAAATAGGATTGACCTGAGAGTGCCTTTTTTCGTCCGTATAAATCCTAAAAAGAGAACGCTTATCCGAGGCTTCTTGCTGGGTGACCGTTTTTCTCAACAAAAAAGCCCCACACTTACGTGAGGGGCTTTTCCTGAGTTATCCGACAAGGACTCGAACCTTGAATGTCTGTACCAAAAACAGAAGTGTTGCCATTACACCATCGGACAATTCTCCCTTTAGGGACGGCAAATATACGCCAATTGATAAACTACAAAAAAGAGTTACGCAAAATTTTCATTGTTTAACAATCTTTTGTTCCGCTGAGGGCTTGGATTTTCTTATTTTCGAGCCCATTACCAGACCACAATCTTTAGGATTAGTTAAAAAATACCGTGCCGTGAATTACAAGAAGCTTAACACTATAGTAGGATGGGCCGTTTTTGGGATAGCCACCTTCACTTATTTCATGACGATAGAGCCTACTACCAGTTTTTGGGATTGTGGGGAATATATCGCGACTTCTGTGAAACTACAGGTGGGTCACCCGCCAGGCGCCCCTTTCTTTCAGTTAATGGGAAACCTGTTTAGTCAATTAGCCAGCAGCCCTGAAAATCAAGCGTTAATGGTCAATGCGTTGAGCGCGCTCTCAAGTTCGTTTAGTATTCTATTCTTGTTTTGGACCATTACTGCGCTTTCCTTAAAACTACTTGGCGGCAAGGAAAAACTTGATAATTCATCCATTGTCGCCATTTTAGGTGCAGGTGCCGTAGGTGCGTTGGCCTACACCTTCTCTGACAGTTTCTGGTTTTCCGCTGTGGAGGGAGAGGTCTATGCCATGAGCTCCTTCTTTACCGCAGCAGCGTTTTGGGCAATCTTAAAATGGGAACAAGTCGTTGATGAAGATCCTCATGCAAATCGCTGGTTACTGCTGATTGCTTATTTAGTTGGTCTCTCTATTGGAGTTCACATTCTTGTGTTCTTGACCATACCGGCGATCTTTATGATCTATTACTTTAAGAAAAACCCTAGCCCTACTCGCAATGGTTTTATCATTGCTAATGCCACCGGTATCGGGGTACTAGCTATCGTCTTTGCGTTAATTATTCCGATGGTCTTGCGTTTGTTTAGCACGTTAGAGATCACCTTTGTTAACAGCTTTGGCATGCCCTTCAATTCTGGAACCATTGCTGCAACCGTTATTCTTATCGCCTCTGTTGTTGTTGGCCTCGCGTGGACCAAGCGCAAAGAGCGTCCACTGGCCCAGCAAGCTGTTCTAGCCATCATGTTGCTTGTTATGGGGTATTCAACGTTTATCATTCTAGCGATCCGCTCTAATGCGAACACGCCTATTGATGAAAACAACCCAGAAGACGCCATGTCTTTGCTCGCTTATTACAACCGTGAGCAGTATGGAGACTGGCCTATTCTATACGGAAAGAGCTTTAATGCTCCTTATGACCGAACACAGCCTTTTGACGATGGAACTCCTGTGTACCAAAAAGGTTTTGCTGTAATGAAGGGGCCTAAGCAGGTCACCGCATTCAAACTTAGAGGTGAAGCAGAGGCTTACATTGCAGATAAAAACGCAGCGTTGAGCATCTCAGCGAAGTACCTGTTAACGGATGAAAAAAAGGCCAGTAAACCTAACTATGATCCTAAGTATCAAGGGTTCTTCCCTCGAATTTGGAACGACGATCCACAGTACAAGCAGAACTATATTAACATCATGGGCATTACAGACCCTGATAAACCGATCACGTTTGCTCAAAATGTACGCTTCTTTTTTGAATATCAAGTGGGTAAAATGTGGTGGCGTTACTTCATGTGGAACTTCTCTGGGAAGCAAAATGATCAGCAGCACCGCTATGAATTAACGAAGGGGAATTGGATTACCGGGATCAGTTTCATTGATTCCATCAGGCTGGGAAATCAAGACAATCTACCCCAGGCTTGGAAGGACAACCCTTCTCGCAACAGTTATTTTATGTTGCCATTCGTACTGGGTGTTTTTGGAATTTGGTACCAATTCAAGAAAAATAATAAAGATGCTTGGGCCGTTACGCTCTTCTTCCTATTGACCGGGATAGCGATTGTTGTCTACACCAACCACAAGCCTTTTGAACCACGAGAGCGTGATTATGCCTTTGTAGGGTCCTTCTACGCCTTTGCCATCTGGATTGGGATTGGTGCGCTCGGGTTATGGGATTTATTACGAAAAAAGATGAGCCCTATGGTTGCTTCCTACCTGGTTATAGGTATCTCCATGGTTGCAGTGCCCTTACGCATGGCCGCGGAGAATTGGGATGACCACGATAGAAGTAATCGCTATACTGCTCGTGACATCGCGAAAGCATATTTAGACAGTTGTGATCCGAACGCAATACTATTTACAAACGGGGACAACGACACCTTCCCATTGTGGTATGTTCAGGAGGTTGAAGGCTATAGAACGGATGTCCGGGTAGTCAACTTAAGTTTACTTAATACCGATTGGTACATTGACCAGCAGCGCCGCAAGGCTTATGACGGCGAAGCGGTACCGTTCAGTTTTGAATGGAACCAGTACGTTCAAGGTACTCGAGACGTTTTGTACTACAGAGACATGGGTGTGAAAGGACGCTGGGATGTGAAAGACTTTGTTCAGTTCACAAAACGCGATGATGCCCAAGTAAAATTCAAAACAGGCGGTAATAAGGAGCTGCCGCTTTACCCACAAAAGAAACTACGCATCAGCATAGACAAAGACGCTGTGCTAGCCAACGGCGTAGTTGATCTCGCTGATTCCGCGAAAGTGGTTGATTATATTGATTGGGATTGGAAAAGCAATGTGATCACCAAGCGTGATCTTATGGTTATTGACCTCATCGCAAACAACAATTGGGAACGACCGATTTACTTCTCTATTACCGTGGGAAACAGCGCTAAATCATTCTTTTGGCTCAACGAATACTTCCGCTTAGAGGGCATGGCATACAGGTTTGTACCGGTATTTAATCCCGGAGCAAACAGCGGCATAGACTTTGGTAAAGTAGATACAGAAATCATGTACAACAACTTAATCAACAAGTTCGCGTACGGTAATATGGAGCTTCCAGATGTGTACTTAGACGAGACCAACAGGCGCTTAAGCTACAACCTACGCACCATTTTTGGCCGATTAGCAAACGAATTTATTGTAGAGGGAAATAATGAAAAGGCTGTAGAGGTCTTAGACTTTGCCATGGACATCATGCCATCGGAAAAGTTCGGGTACAACTACTTCTTATTTGGGATTATCGACGCTTATTACAGAGCGGGCGCCATAGAGCAGGCCCGAGAACTCACAAATGAATTTGCCGACCTTTTAGACGAAGAGCTCTTGTATTTTGACGGGTTGAGCAGGTCTGACAAAAAGCGCGCTAAGAACGAGTGGCAAACGGACCTACAGTTCTATCAGATGCTGTTCCGTAACATTCAAACACACGACAATGAAAACACGCAGTCGTTCTACCAAAGGTATCTTGCTGTGGCAAGCCCTTTTCAGAACAACTAAAAGGTTTTTACATAACTGAGTTAAAAAAGCCCCGCAATACTGCGGGGCTTTTTTGTTTCTCTAGTGTCTTATTGCAAACACTCTATATCACTTGGTTTGTGAGCTTTGCTTTG